>NZ_JBEAFN010000008.1:0-135205 GCF_040061795.1 Klebsiella sp. GN_Kp190 | reverse complement strand
CCCGGCGGGCTGTAAGCCGTTGTTCCGTGTCAGTGGAGGCGCATTATAGGGAGTTCTGAGACGTTGACAAGCCCTGTTTTCAAAAAATCTTTCAACCGTCTCTTTTTTGTGCAAAACGCTATGAAAGCGCCAGTTTTTCCAGCGACTCGAAGCCATAGCGCCGCAAAACGCTCAAAAGCTGCTCAGTTTCAGGCGTCAGCGCCATACAGTACGCAATATTGGCATCACTCGATTTTGCGTCAGGCGCTTCGTGCTCTAATAGCCAGGCGGTGCGACGCGCAATCGCCGCTCCGGAGTCGATCATTCTCGTCCCTTCCGGCAGAACCTGCTGCAGCTCTTCTTGTATTAGAGGGAAATGCGTACACCCCAGCACAACCGTATCAGGTGGTTCCTGCATTCGTAGCCAGGGACGCAGGATACGCCGCAGTTCATCCAGCGGGACCGGTTCACCGTGCAGTTTGGCCTCTGCCAGTTCTACCAGCTCTGCCGACCCCAGCATTTCGATTTTGCATTCATTCGCAAAACGGGCGATCAGTTCGCGCGTATAAGGGCGTTTTACCGTTCCGCGCGTCGCCAGCAGGCCAACAACGCCATTCGCCGTTAAGCGGGCCGCCGGTTTTATCGCCGGAACGACGCCGACAACCGGAAAGGCGAATTTATCGCGTAAGGCGGGGAGGGAAACGGTACTTGCGGTGTTACAGGCAATAACGGCCAGCGCCAGAGGGTAACGCTGCTGAACCGCAGTCACAATCTCCAGGACGCGTTCAACAATAAACTCTTCACTCTTCTCGCCGTAGGGGAAAGCAACGTTGTCGAAAGCGTAGATATAATGCAGATTCGGCAGAAGCTGCCGAATCTCATTGTAAACCGACAGCCCACCGACGCCGGAATCAAACACCAGCACGGTGGGACGTGGATCAGAAGGTGTAGCTGCCAGACAAGTAGTATTCTCGTCCTGCAGTTTGGTAGCCATAAGCTGTCTCGTAATCTTTATCGAACAGGTTAGCTATTTTACCACGAACTGTCAGGCGATCGGTGATCGGATACGATGCAGAAACGTCTACCGTGCTGTAGCTCGGCAAAATTCTTTGCGTATTGTTGTATTGGGAGGTGTTGTTATCGTAACGCTTCCCATAATACTGCCAGGACACATCCATATCGACATCAAACATGGACCAGTCCAGCTGATACTTTGCCTGTCGTTTAGAACGTCGGGCCAGCACTTCACCGTTATCATCGTTGCGCGGATCGACATACTGCAACGTTACGCGATGGCTGAAAATACCGGTATCGATACTTCCCGTCCATTCCACGCCTTTAATCGTCGCGGCATTGATATTGTCGTACTCCCCGTCATAGGTAACAGGATCGGAATAATAGGTAATCAGGTTAGTAATTTTGTAATGGTACGCGGACAAGCGCCAGTCCACGGGACCGGTGAGCCCTTCCAGCCCAGCTTCCCACTGTTTCGACTCTTCAGGTTTCAGATTAGGATTCGCGTTGATACCAAATCGAGTGGAGCCAAACTGTTGCCCTAAAGAAGGCGCGAGGAAGCCGGTACCGTAGCCGAGAGTCAGGCGATAATTTTCGACAAACTCCCAGCCTGCGGTAGTCTGCCAGGTACCGTGCCAGCCAAACTGCTCATCGTGGTCTTCACGTCCGGACGCTTCGAGGGTCACGTCGCCAACTTGCTGCTGGCCCGTCAGGTACAGTCCCGTATTGTCACGTTTGTAGGTATCCGACATCGCCGTGTCTGATGAAGTTAACCGCTGCTGCTGCCAGTCCACCCCTGCGCTGACAGAGCCATGACCGACAATAACGTTATTGCCCCACTGCAGGTTACGCTGCGTCATCCTGTCGAGCGTCGTCCCATCATTATAACGGCCATAAATACTGCTGTAGTTGTAGTCCTTTATCTTCTGATAGCTGGCGATGAGCTGGGAGGAATAAATTCCGGAATTAAAGTTCAGCCCCGCATCCCAGCTCTGGTTATAGAGCTGGCTTTCATCGGCGCTGTAGGCCGGGCTATACGGCGGGCTTCCCAGATCGTAATCAGAGTTGTTGGTGTAGCTGTGTCCGCGGAAGAAACCGTCAACATTCTCGTTAAATTTATGCTCGAGGCTGCCCCAAAACGTTTTATTACGAAAACCGTCGCGATCGCCGTCGTGATCCCAGGTTGAATCGGGCTGAACGTTAAAGCCTTTATTACCCTCATAAGAACCCGCAATCGTCGCCACCGTATCGCCAAAGCGATGGCGCAGGGTACCGTCATATTGTTGGTAGCCTTTCGATCCTACCCCAGCGGTAATTTTGGATTGTTCTTTATCGGAATGCGTAATGACGTTAATCACGCCGCCCATTGCCCCGGAACCATAAATCGCTGAACGCGGGCCGCGGATATATTCGACGCGCTGCACCAGCGACAAAGGGATCTGGTTCAGATCGGGGTTATTTGTAATGCCCGGTCGGGCCATGGGAACGCCGTCAACCAGCACCAGAACTTGTTTGGCTTCAGTACCACGGATAAACAGAGAGGAGGATTGACCCATGCCACCATTTTGCGCGACGTCCACGCCAGGCAATCGGCGCATCACATCGTTTAAATCTTTCGCCTGCCAGCGATCGATATCTTCCCGGGTAACCACATCGGTCGGCGCAAGAACCGTATTGACCGGCTGTTGAAAACGGTTTGCTGTGACCACTAACGTATCTGAATTGCTGTCCTGCGCCCAGCCGGAAAATGCCGTGACGGAGAGCGCCGTCATCAGCGAAGCTTTTTTAATCATTTTTAAAGCATCCGTAATAAACAAAGGATGCCGCCGGCTCTATCAGTAGCACGCGATGATAGAAACCAAATGCGACGTATTCCGGCAGGTCTTCGGGCTTGGAGTGTTTAATGGACGAGGACTTCCCGCTAAATAGCCGCAGTGTCTGCATAATGCGCTCATCCCACTTTTCCTTACCGCTGCGCGTCAGCTCCAGATTTACACTGGATTCCCTATTAACTCATAGGACCGGTAGCACGATGCTATAATCAGAAACATATAGATGTCCAGACTTCTACCGTTATATTTCCTTATATCATCAGGGCTGGACATCCCCGGCGCTTTCCCTACAATCCCCGCGTACTTATTTTATTCAGGATGCATCATGACCCCCGAACACCTTCCTACCGAACAATATGAAGCGCAGCTGGCAGAAAAAGTCGTCCGTTTGCAAAAAATGATGGCGCCTTTTAGCGCCCCGGTTCCGGAAGTGTTTCGTTCGCCGGTCAGCCACTACCGCATGCGCGCAGAGTTTCGCCTGTGGCACGATGGCGACGATCTGTACCACATTATGTTCGACCAGCAGACCAAATCCCGGATCCGCGTCGAGACTTTCCCGGCCGCCAGCGAGCTGATTAATCAGCTGATGGCCGCGGTGATTGAGGGCGTACGCGATAACCCGGTACTGCGCCACAAACTGTTTCAGGTGGATTATCTCACCACCCTGAGTAACCAGGCCGTGATATCGCTGCTGTATCATAAAAAGCTCGACGATGAATGGCGTCAGCAGGCGGCGCGCTTGCGCGATGCGCTGCGGGCGCAAAATCTGAATGTGCACCTGATTGGCCGCGCCACGAAAACTAAAATCGAGCTGGATCAAGATTATATCGATGAACGCTTGCCGGTTGGCGGGCGTGAAATGATCTATCGTCAGGTTGAGAATAGCTTCACCCAGCCAAATGCGGCGATGAACATTCAGATGCTGGAGTGGGCTATCGACGCCACTAAAGGCGCAACCGGCGACCTGCTTGAGCTGTACTGCGGCAACGGCAACTTTTCGCTGGCGCTGGCGCGTAATTTCGAACGCGTGCTGGCAACGGAAATCGCCAAACCGTCCGTCGCGGCGGCGCAATACAATATTGCAGCGAACCACATTGATAACGTGCAGATTATCCGCATGTCGGCGGAAGAGTTTACCCAGGCGATGAACGGCGTGCGGGAGTTTAACCGCCTGCAGGGAATCGACCTGAAGAGCTATCAGTGCGAGACGATTTTCGTCGATCCGCCGCGCAGCGGGCTGGATAGCGAAACGGAGAAAATGGTGCAGGCGTATCCGCGTATTCTCTATATCTCCTGCAATCCGGAGACCCTATGCCAGAACCTGGAAACGCTCAGTGAGACCCACGAGATCGCGCGCCTGGCGCTATTCGACCAGTTCCCCTATACCCATCATATGGAATGCGGCGTGCTGCTAACGAAGAAGTAAAGCTCGCGAAAAAACCCGGCAACAGCGCTGCTGCCGGGTGAGAGATTATTCAGCGACCGCGTTCTTGCGGTTGCGTAACCTGTAGCCAATCCAGAACACCATAATCACCGACAGAACCGCCGGGAAGAAGTTAGATCCGATGTCCGGATATTCCGCGCGCACGACGGTACTGTAAACCAGCACCCCGAGAATAAAACAGGCAGCGGCGAGCCCCGGCAAACCCACGGGCATACTACGATTCTGATAGCGCTGATGCAGGCAGTAAACCGTCAGCACCAACGACAAAATGGGGAAGATGGAAAAAGGGACAATGGAGCTGAACAGCGCGGCGAAGGTACCATTAATGGATAAACCTGCGATCAGCGCCAGCAGCAGCGTACCTCTATCTTGTACTGAGTGTTTCATTGCTCGTCCTTCACGTTATTCGGAATGATTTGATATTTTTTCTTGTTCACGGCGATACCAGTAATACGCGCCTTTCGAGATCATTCTGAGCTGCAGCACCAGGCGTTCTTCCAGCTGTCGACGCTGCTCCGGGCCCACATCGAGAGCCTCGGCGCCAGCGCTAAATACGATGGTGACCATAGCTTCAGCCTGCGCTTCGGTAAAGGCGCGCGGCATATGGTTTTCGATTTCTAAATAGTCGGCAAGTTCCGCGATAAAATGCTGAATTTCACGCGCCACGGCGGCACGAAACGCCGCGGAGGTACCGGAGCGTTCCCGCAGCAGCAGGCGGAAGGCGTTCGGGTTGTTGCCAATGAATTCCATAAAGGTGGAAACAGAGGTGCGAATGACGCTGCCGCCTTTAGCGATACGCTGGCGCGCCTGGCGCATCAGCTGGCGCAGCATGAGCCCGCTTTCATCCACCATGGTCAGACCCAGCTCATCGACGTCGCGAAAATGACGATAGAAGGACGTCGGGGCGATCCCCGCTTCCCGCGCCACTTCGCGCAGGCTCAAGCTGGCAAAACTGCGCTCAGCACTCAGCTGACTGAATGCCGCTTCCACCAGCGAACGCCGGGTTTTTTCTTTTTGTTGCGCTCTTACGCCCATCACGTTGTCTGAATCCTTCCATAAGCCCTTCCGGCACTATACCAGAGATTAGAACTAATCGGTTTACACTGGATTGTGAATGATTGTTTACGAGCTGTTTCTGCTTTTATGCCGCAAAAAAGCACAACGATAATTGGGTTAAAGCGCGGCGAATGTTATCATCGTGTTTATTTTATGTATAAAACAGGTGAGTAATGCCATGTCACACTCTTGGGATTATGATGCAATTGTGATTGGTTCCGGTCCTGGCGGAGAAGGCGCCGCCATGGGGCTGGTGAAACAGGGAGCACGCGTTGCCGTCATTGAGCGCTACCATAACGTAGGCGGCGGTTGTACCCACTGGGGGACCATCCCGTCAAAAGCCCTCCGCCATGCCGTCAGCCGTATTATCGAGTTTAACCAAAATCCCCTCTACAGCGACCATTCCCGTCTTCTTCGTTCTTCCTTCGCCGACATCCTGAACCATGCCGACAGCGTCATTAACCAGCAAACCCATATGCGTCAGGGTTTCTATGAGCGTAACCACTGCGAAATCCTGCAGGGCAATGCCCATTTTGTTGATGAACACACTATCGCGCTGGAGTGCCACGACGGTACCGTGGAAACGGTGACGGCGGAAAAGTTCGTGATTGCCTGTGGTTCACGCCCGTACCATCCGGCAGACGTCGACTTCCATCATCCGCGCATTTATGACAGCGACTCGATTCTCAGCCTGCATCACGAACCGCGCCATGTGATCATCTACGGTGCCGGGGTGATCGGCTGCGAATATGCGTCGATCTTCCGGGGAATGGAAGTCAAAGTGGATCTGATCAACACCCGCGATCGTCTGCTGGCGTTCCTCGATCAGGAGATGTCCGACTCGCTCTCCTATCACTTCTGGAACAGCGGCGTGGTCATTCGCCACAATGAAGAGTACGAAAAGATTGAGGGCGTTGATGACGGCGTCATCATGCATCTGAAATCCGGCAAAAAGCTCAAAGCGGACTGCCTGCTGTACGCTAACGGCCGCACCGGGAACACCGACTCACTGGCGCTGGAAAATATCGGTCTGCAAACCGACAGCCGCGGCCAGCTGAAGGTCAACAGCATGTATCAAACCGCCCTGCCGCATATTTATGCCGTCGGCGATGTGATTGGCTATCCAAGCCTGGCCTCCGCCGCCTACGACCAGGGCCGCATCGCTGCCCAAGCGCTGGTGAAAGGCGAGGCATCGGCGCACCTGATTGAGGATATCCCTACCGGGATTTACACCATTCCGGAAATCAGCTCCGTCGGTAAAACCGAGCAGCAGCTGACGGCAATGAAGGTGCCTTACGAGGTGGGTCGCGCGCAGTTCAAACATCTGGCCCGGGCGCAGATCGTCGGCATGAGCGTCGGTACGCTGAAGATCCTCTTTCATCGCGAAACGAAAGAGATCCTCGGGATTCACTGCTTTGGCGAGCGCGCGGCCGAAATTATTCACATCGGCCAGGCGATAATGGAGCAGAAAGGCGGTGGTAACACCATTGAGTACTTCGTTAACACCACCTTTAACTATCCGACGATGGCGGAAGCCTATCGGGTCGCGGCGTTAAATGGCTTAAACCGCCTGTTTTAACGCGGCGTCGAAATGGCCATCCATCTTACCGCGGATGGCCTCCGCCAGATGTTCATAGCGGCTACGCAGCGGCGAACCCGGGCGATAAACCAGCCCCACGGTACGTCTCGGCTCCGGCTTGATGCAGGGCACATAGACCACGCCATCGCGCTTTCTCTCCTGCGGTACGGCCAGGGCTGGCAACAGCGTGATGCCGCTACCGGCAGCCACCATGTTACGCAGCGTTTCGAGGCTCGTCGCCCGGAAATGGGTATCTTCATCGGCGCCCGCTTCAAAGCAAAAGCCCATCGCCTGATCGCGCAGGCAGTGCCCATCTTCCAGCATCAGCAACTTTTCACCGGCCAGGTCCGACATCGGCACGCACTCGCGGTTCGCCCACGGGTGATCTTCGTAGATAGCCAGCATCATGGGCTCATCAAACAGCGGCACCTCAATAAACGCTTCGCTCTCTTTGACCAGCGCCAGAATCGCGCAGTCGAGCTTACCGCTATCAAGCTGCGCTAAAAGCTGATGGGTTTGTGCTTCATGCAGATACATTTCCAGCTTGGGAAAGGTCTGGTGCAGCATCGGGATAATCAGCGGCAACAGATAAGGGCCAATCGTCGGGATCAGTCCAATATGCAGCGGCCCGGACATGGTCTCTCCCTGCTGGCTCGCCATTTCCTTAAGCACTTTGACTTCTCGTAGCACGGTACGCGCCTGATCCACCAGCAGCAGCCCTGCCTGGGTGAACAGAACCTTACGGCTGGTGCGCTCCAGCAACATCACGCCGAGTTCATCCTCCAGCTTACGGATTTGCCCGCTGAGCGTCGGTTGGCTGACGTGGCAAGAATCCGCCGCACGGCGGAAGTGGCGGTGTTCGGCTAGCGCTACCAGATATTCAAGATCGCGAATATTCATTATTCATCCTCCATCGCCACGATAGTCCATGGCGATAGATAGAATAGCAACGAACGATTATCCCTATCAAGGTTTCTGTTCAATAATAAACCCATAAATGAGGAAAAGTTCAGAAAATCATTGAGCTTCCTCATCACCTCTCTACCCGGATAACTAAAGCCAACGTGAACTTTTGCGGACCTTGTGTCCGCTTTTTTTTGCATAAAAAAGCCCGGAGTTACCCGAGCTTCGTTTATTTACCGCCTTAAAAGCAGCCCCGCAGGCGGATCACACCAGACGCTGTTTAGCGTCGGCAATCGCCTGAGCCACCTGCTGAGGAGAAACGCCACCTTTAGCCGCACGCTTATCCAGACACGACTGCAGCGCCAGAATCGGATAGACGTCATCCGCAATCACGGGGCTAAATTTCTGCAAATCGGCCAGAGGGAGATCCTCCAGCGGCTTGCCCTGGGCAATGGCTTCCACTACCGCTTCACCGACAATATGGTGCGCTTCACGGAACGGTACGCCTTTGGCAACCAGGTAATCCGCCAGTTCGGTGGCATTGGCGTAACCCTGCTGCGCGGCTTCTTCACAACGCGGGCGTTTTACCTGAATACCATCGAGCACCAGTGCCGCCATATGCAGGCAGTCGAGCCAGGTATCAAGCGCGTCAAACAGGCCTTCTTTATCTTCCTGCATATCTTTGTTATAGGCCAGCGGTAGCCCTTTGAGGGTCATCATCATGCCGGTCAGCGCACCCTGCACGCGGCCGCATTTACCGCGGATCAGCTCCAGCGCATCCGGATTTTTCTTCTGCGGCATCAGGGATGAGCCAGAAGTCACGCGGTCAGAAAGCTCAACAAAGCCCGCTTCGCCGGTATTGAAGAAGATCAGATCTTCAGCAAAACGCGACAGGTGGACCATACCGATTGAGGCATCGGACAGCAGTTCCAGTACGTGATCGCGATCGGACACGCTGTCCAGACTATTGCGGGTCGCCGATGCGAAGCCCAGCCAGCCGGCAAGCTGTTCACGATCGATTTCATAGGCGGTACCCGCCAGCGCGCCGCAGCCCAGCGGGCTGACGTCCAGACGTTTAAGCGCATCCTGCAGGCGGCTTTCATCACGCGCCAGCATTTCGACATAGGCCAGACACCAGTGGGCAAACGTCACCGGCTGCGCCCGCTGCAGGTGGGTATAGCCCGGCATAACGGCGTCCTGATTATTCTCCGCCGTCTCAACCAGCGCGCTTTGTAGCTGACGATTCGCCGACAGCAGTTCCATCACGGTATCTTTGCACCACAGCTTCAGGTCGGTCGCCACCTGGTCATTACGGCTACGCCCGGTGTGCAGCTTTTTGCCCAGCTGGCCGACCTTGTCGATCAGCTTACCTTCCACCCAGCTATGAATATCTTCCGCATCGCTTTCAAGGATCTGCTGCGGGTTAGCCCGCACGTCTTCCAGCAGAACGTTCAGCGCCTCTTCCAGCTGTAGCTGCTCATCGGCGGACAGTACGCCCACCGTCACCAGCGCTTTGGACCAGGCAACAGAGCCAACGATATCCTGCTCCGCCAGGCGATAGTCAAAGCGCAAAGAGTCGTTGAACTGTTTGAACCGCTGATCCGCTGCCTGAGTAAAACGCCCACCCCAAAGTGCCATAACATGCTTCCTTAATATCTTTGAATTTTATTACCCGGCGACGCTACGCTTACCGGGCCGACAAAATGATAAATTGATTATGCCAGTATACGCGTGCCGATCGGCGTGCCGTTAAACAGCGCAGGGAGCTGCTCCGCGTGGCGCCAGGAGGCGATATCGACCGGGCGGCCTAATGTCCGCGCCGCGTCCAGGGCCGCATTCACTTTGACGATCATGCCGTCGGTGATAATGCCCTGCTCGATCAGCTGTTCAGCCTTCTCGGCGGTCATTTCCGCGATGCGCTGCCCTTTGCCATCAAGAATGCCGCTTACGTCAGACAGCAGAATCAGGTCTGCGCCGAGCGTTGCCGCCAGCGCGGTCGCCGCCTGGTCGGCGTTGACGTTCATCAACTCGCCTTCATCGGTGACGCCGATGGAGCTAACGACCGGCATATAACCGCCCGCCAGCAGCGTGTTAATCAGCGCCGGAGAACCCGGCTGAGCGAATCCGACATGACCCAGCTCTTCATCAAGCTGCGTCACTTTGACGCTATCGCCATCGCCGAGGAATAGCCCAACGGCAGCCAGGCCGTGCTTCTTCGCCCACGCCAGCAGCGTTTTGTTGGCGGTTCCCGCCAGCGCGCCGGTAATAATGTCGATCTGATCCGCGGGCGTGACCCGCAGACCGTTTTTCTTGTTCACCGGCAGGTTGAGCTGCTTCATGAGTTCATCCACCACGCAGCCGCCGCCGTGCACAATAATCAGCGGGCGCTGATGGGATTCGCGGTAGTTCACCAGTGCCGTAAACAGGCGCTCAAGCGCTTCTTCGCTGTCCAGCAGGACGCCGCCAAGTTTGATAATTAAAGGATTCATCATCACACCTTAAATAAGAGACTGCGTCTCAGCGAAGCCGAAACGAATATTTGCGCACTGCACGGCCTGCGCGGCCGCGCCTTTCAGCAGGTTATCTTCCGCCGCCACCACGATGATATGTTCATCCTGGACCGCAAAACCGATATCACAGAATGGCAGACCCACGACATTTTTCAATGCAGGGACACCTTTATCGTATAAACGTACCAGCGGCTTATCCGCATAGGCCTGCTGGAATACCGCCGCCACCTGCTCTTTGCTCACGCCAGGCTTCAGACGGCAGGTAATGGTTTCCAGAATCCCACGCTTAAAATTGCCCAGATGCGGAGTAAAAATAACGTCCGCGCCCAGGTGGGTTGAAATTTCCGGGTGATGACGGTGGTTGAAAACGCCGTAGGGTTGCAGGCTGACTTCGCAGAAGCTATTGCCAATAGAGGCTTTACGCCCGGCGCCGCTGACTCCGCTGGTCGCGTTGATCACCGGCCACTGGTTAAGATCCAGCAGCCCCGCGTCGATCAGCGGTTTTAACGATAGCTGAGCCGCCGTCGGGTAGCAGCCCGGTACGGCGATCAGATTGGCTTCTTTTAGCTTTTCGACGCTCCACTCGGCCAGGCCGTAAACCGCCTGCTCCAGCAGTTCAGGGTGCTGATGAGTGAAACCGTAATATTTTTCATAGAAGGCGCCGTCATTAACGCGGAACGCCCCGGAGAGATCGAACACGACGCAGCCAGCGGCGAGAAACTGCGGCGCCAGGTCATGGCTTACCTCGTGTGCGGTAGCCAGAAAAACGACATCGACTCCGGCGCTAAACTCGCTGATATCGGACATCGGCTGCAGCGGCAGATCGACAATGCCTTTCAGCTGCGGATGCAAATCGGAAACTAATTTTCCCGCATCATTGCTTTGCGCGGAGACCGTCAATGCGGTTATGGTCATATGAGGATGGCGATTTACATAGGCCACTAGCTCTGCGCCGGCATAACCGCTGGCGCCCACAATCAGCGTGTTCAACATTGGGGCTCTTCACCTTCTTGCTTACGTATATTTGCCCTGGAAGACCGTTGCCTTCCCCACCCTGTTGAGCCGTAAGAGCATCATCCTTACATTCGATGGGTTTTCTTACGCTCAACGATAATGTATTTTTATTCACAAATAATGCATGAATATTGATACTATCACGACCCGAGGTGTGTCAACAATGAAAAACAAATTACCGCCCTTTATCGAGATTTACCGCGCGCTGATCGCCACACCTTCCATCAGCGCAACCGAAGAGGCGCTGGATCAAAGTAATGAGTCTTTAATCAATTTACTGGCAGGCTGGTTCCGCGATATCGGCTTTAATGTTGAAGTTCAGCCGGTCCCGGATACGCGTAATAAATTCAACCTGCTGGCCAGCAGCGGCCACGGCGCTGGCGGCCTGCTGCTTGCCGGGCACACCGATACCGTCCCGTTTGATGATGGCCGCTGGACCCGCGACCCTTTTACCCTGACCGAGCACGACAATAAGCTGTACGGTCTCGGCACCGCGGATATGAAAGGCTTCTTCGCTTTTATTCTCGACGCCCTGCGCGACGTTGACGTCACTCAGCTGAAAAAGCCGCTCTATATTCTGGCGACGGCCGATGAAGAGACCAGCATGGCCGGTGCCCGCTACTTCGCCGAGACGACCCAGCTGCGACCGGACTGCGCCATTATCGGCGAGCCCACGTCGCTGCAGCCGATACGCGCGCACAAAGGCCACATGTCCAACGCGGTTCGCATTCAGGGGCAGTCGGGCCACTCCAGCGACCCGGCACGCGGCGTCAACGCGATTGAACTGATGCACGACGCCATTGGCCGCATCATGCAGCTGCGCGACGACTTAAAAGAGCGTTATCACTACGCCGCGTTTACCGTCCCGTATCCCACACTTAACCTCGGGGCAATTCACGGCGGCGATGCCTCCAACCGCATTTGCGCCTGCTGCGAACTGCATATGGATATTCGTCCGCTGCCCGGAATGACGCTCAACGATCTCAACGGGCTCCTTAACGAAGCGCTGGCGCCGGTGAGCGAGCGTTGGCCTGGTCGCCTGACCGTTGCTGAACTGCATCCGCCGATCCCCGGTTACGAATGTCCGCCGGACCATAAGCTGGTTGAGGTCGTCGAAAAACTCCTCGGCGCGCAAACCGACGTGGTCAACTACTGTACCGAAGCGCCGTTTATTCAGACCCTCTGCCCAACGCTGGTGTTAGGCCCGGGCTCTATCAACCAGGCCCACCAGCCGGATGAGTACCTGGAAACGCGCTTTATTAAGCCGACCCGCGAGCTCATCACTCAGGTGGTTCACCATTTTTGCTGGCATTAAATACCCATTCTCTCGTGCGATTTTATCGGCGCGAGAGGGTGACAATTATCACATTTTCATAAGCAACGCTTATCAAGCGACCTCCGAGTTAAATTTCGCAAATTGCCGCCATTTATTCGTTTGCTGAAGCGATTTCGCAACAATTGACGTGGGGGTTTTTACGTGGCTTTATAAAAGACGGTTGCTTATCCACTGCTCAAATTATCGAGCGCCGGATATAACAAAATAAAATGAGATGGGGTGTCTGGGGTAACATGAACGAACAATATTCCGCTTTGCGTAGTAATGTCAGTATGCTCGGTAAGGTGCTGGGCGACACCATCAAGGATGCGCTGGGAGAAAACATTCTTGATCGTGTCGAAACTATCCGTAAGTTGTCCAAATCTTCTCGCGCTGGCAATGAAGCCAACCGCCAGGAGCTGCTCACCACGCTGCAAAACTTGTCCAACGACGAGCTGCTGCCGGTGGCGCGCGCCTTTAGCCAGTTTCTGAACCTGGCGAATACCGCTGAGCAATACCACAGCATTTCGCCAAAAGGCGAAGCGGCCAGTAATCCGGAAGTGATTGCCCGCACCCTGAGAAAGCTCAAAGAGCAACCCAATCTCAACGAAACGATTATTAAACAAGCCGTTGAATCCCTGTCGCTGGAGCTGGTGCTGACCGCGCACCCGACCGAAATCACGCGTCGTACGCTGATCCACAAGATGGGCGAGATCAACAGCTGCCTGAAGCAGCTCGATAACAACGACATTGCGGACTATGAACGTCATCAGGTCATGCGCCGTCTGCGCCAGCTGATTGCCCAGTCGTGGCACACCGATGAAATCCGCAAGCATCGCCCTACCCCGGTGGATGAAGCCAAATGGGGCTTCGCGGTTGTCGAAAATAGCCTGTGGGAAGGCGTACCGAACTACCTGCGCGAGCTGAATGAACAGCTGGAAGATAACCTGAACTATCGGCTGCCGGTCGATTTTGTTCCGGTTCGCTTTACGTCCTGGATGGGCGGCGACCGCGACGGCAACCCGAACGTGACCGCCGACATTACCCGCCACGTCCTGCTGCTCAGCCGCTGGAAGGCAACCGATCTGTTCCTGAAAGATGTCCAGCTGTTGATTTCCGAGCTGTCGATGGTTGAGTGCACCGACGAGCTGCGTGAGCTGGCAGGCGCGGAAGGCGCTCAGGAACCCTATCGTTACCTGATGAAAAAACTGCGCACGCAGCTGATGGAGACCCAGGCCTGGCTGGAAGCGCGCCTGAAAGGACAGAAACTGCCCAAACCGGCGGGCCTTATCACGCAAAACGAGCAGCTGTGGGAACCGCTTTACGCCTGTTACCAGTCGCTACAAGCCTGCGGTATGAGCATTATCGCCAACGGCGAGCTGCTCGATACCCTGCGCCGCGTAAAAGCCTTTGGCGTACCGCTGGTGCGTATCGATATCCGTCAGGAAAGCACCCGCCACACCGAAGCGCTGGGCGAAATGACCCGCTATCTCGGCATCGGCGACTATGAAAGCTGGTCAGAAGCCGATAAACAGGCCTTCCTGATCCGCGAACTGAACTCCAAGCGTCCTCTGCTGCCGCGCCAGTGGGAGCCAAGCGAAGAAACGCGCGAAGTGCTCGAGACGTGCAAAGTCATCTCCGAAGCGCCGCGCGGCTCTATTGCGGCCTACGTGATTTCGATGGCGAAAACGCCGTCAGACGTCCTGGCCGTGCATCTGCTGTTGAAAGAGGCCGGCATCGGCTTCGCGCTGCCGGTCGCCCCGCTGTTCGAAACGCTGGACGACCTGAATAACGCCGACGACGTTATGACCCAGCTGCTGAATATCGACTGGTATCGCGGCTTTATCCAGGGCAAGCAGATGGTCATGATCGGCTATTCCGACTCGGCGAAAGATGCGGGCGTGATGGCCGCCTCCTGGGCACAGTATCAGGCGCAGGACGCGTTAATTAAGACCTGTGAAAAAGCCGGCATTGAACTGACGCTGTTCCACGGTCGCGGCGGTTCTATCGGCCGCGGCGGCGCGCCGGCGCACGCGGCCCTGCTCTCTCAGCCTCCGGGAAGCCTGAAAGGCGGCCTGCGCGTTACCGAACAGGGCGAGATGATCCGCTTTAAATACGGCCTGCCGGAAGTCACCATCAGCAGCCTGTCGCTCTACACCAGCGCGATTCTGGAAGCCAACCTGCTGCCGCCGCCGGAGCCAAAAGCGCAATGGCGCGACATCATGGCCGAGCTGTCCGACGTCTCCTGCGAGATGTATCGCGGCTACGTGCGTGAAAATAAAGATTTTGTTCCTTACTTCCGTTCCGCGACGCCGGAGCAGGAGCTGGGCAAACTGCCGCTGGGCTCGCGTCCGGCAAAACGTCGCCCGACCGGCGGCGTCGAGTCGCTGCGCGCTATTCCGTGGATCTTCGCGTGGACGCAAAACCGCCTGATGCTGCCAGCCTGGCTGGGCGCCGGCGCCGCGCTGCAAAAAGTCGTTGAAGGCGGCAAGCAGAGCGAGCTGGAAAGCATGTGCCGCGACTGGCCGTTCTTCTCTACCCGCCTCGGCATGCTGGAGATGGTCTACTCAAAAGCCGACCTGTGGCTGGCGGAATATTACGATCAGCGTCTGGTGAAACCGGAACTGTGGAAGCTGGGCGAAGAGCTGCGTGAACTGCTGTCCGCCGATATCAACGTGGTACTGGCAATCGCCAACGACTCCCACCTGATGGCCGACCTGCCGTGGATCGCGGAGTCCATCCAGCTACGTAATATCTATACCGACCCGCTGAACGTGCTCCAGGCCGAGCTGCTCCATCGTTCACGTCTGGCGGAAGAGAAAGGTGAAAAACCGGACCCGCGCGTTGAGCAAGCGCTGATGGTCACCATCGCAGGCGTTGCGGCAGGCATGCGTAACACCGGCTAGTTCGCCCTGAGAAACCTGTAGCCCGGCTAAGCGTAGCGCGAGCCGGGTTAAAAACCATAGCTCCGGTAAGCATTGCGTTTACCGGAGCTTTTTTTATTAGTGGTGCAGCATTTCGTCGACAATCTGCTCTTTATGCAGGGCATAAGGATAGTAGGTTGGCCAGTTATCCATCTCTTTCAGCAGCGCTTCCTGGGACTCATTGCCCATAAAGATATGGAAATGTTGGGACTTGCGCGGCGCGATGGTGTGATCGCTAAACTGAACAAACTTCGGCGCTTTTGAATCCGCCTGCTGGCATTCGAACAGGTAGCGCACGCCTTTTTTACCGGATGCGTAGGTCAGAATTTTGTAGCCGGAATAGGCGTACCGGCAGGCGTTGACGGTTTTCCCGACGTGAAACTCCATGACGTTATCTTCGATACCAATCTGGTCCACATCGGTAGCGTAGCCCTTCTTATAATACTCCCGATATTCCGCCACGCTTTTACCGGCTTTTTTGGCCTTCTGCTCCAGCACGGCATCTAAATCGCCGTTCAGCAGATAGGGATTAACCGACTGCCAGATACCCTCCCAGTCGCTCAGCGCCCTGTCCTTTACGTCCTGGTCGGCAAAAATGCCTTCACTCGCCTTCTGCTCCGCTTCGGTCAGCGCCGGGCCATGGCTATGGTGGCCGTGGGCGACCGCCTGACTGCTCGCCAGGACCAGGCTTACACCAAGCATAAGTGCGGAAATCTTTCGGGTCATCACTCTCTCCTGAGTTTAGGTTTGCAATAATATGTTACGATATAACATATCAATCAAATCTTACAACTCTCTTCGCAGAAAAATCGCGCGGCTTTTCCCTCTGCCAGTTTGTTAGGTATGATGAAACGGGATCGCGCGACGCGGAGAGAGAATGGATAGCGACATTAATCAGGCCATTGATTCTTTTATTAAAGGCCCGGCGGTAATCGGCAAAGTCCACTTTTCCACAGAATCCAGACCGGCTTCTGAGAAAGCGCTAAGCGTCGATTTTCCGCGCCTCGAAATCATGCTTGCGGGGCAGCTTCGCGATCCGGCGATTAAGGCCGACCAGGCGCAGCTGACGCCGCACGATGTGCTGTACGTCCCCGCAGGCGGATGGAATGACCCGCAGTGGCTGATGCCCTCCACGCTGTTAACTGTCTTATTTGGTAAGCAGCAGCTGGAATTCGTTCTACGCCACTGGGACGGCAGCGCGCTTAACGTGCTGGATAAACAGCAGGTTCCTCGCCGCGGCCCCCGGGTTGGATCGTTTCTGCTGCAGGCGCTGAATGAAATGCAGATGCAGCCGCAGGAACAGCATACGGCCCGCTGTATTGTCACCAGCCTGCTCAGCCACTGTGCCGATCTGCTGGGCAGCCAGGTACAAACGTCATCGCGCAGCCAGGCGCTTTTTGAAGCGATTCGTAAACATATTGATGCCCATTTTGCCGACCCGTTAACCCGCGAGTCGGTGGCGCAGGCGTTTTATCTCTCACCAAACTATCTTTCCCATCTGTTCCAGAAATGCGGGCCAATGGGCTTTAACGAATACCTGAATCACATCCGTCTGGAGCAGGCCAGAATGCTGCTAAAAGGCCACGATATGAAAGTGAAAGATATCGCCCACGCCTGTGGTTTCGCCGACAGCAACTACTTCTGCCGCCTGTTTCGCAAAAACACCGAGCGCTCGCCGTCGGAGTATCGCCGTCAGTATCACAGCCAGCTGACGGAAAAAACGGCTTCGCTAAAAAACTAGATTTTTGTGTGTTAAACCTGACTTTTGTGCGTTCTTATTTTCCCATTTTAATCCGGGTGGCGGGATAAATGTGATCTAAATCATCCTTAACCGCAATGCGTACATTTATCCAGTTTTTGGCAAATTTGTCATCTGGCGACCCTCCGCGTGAAAGCCGTATTCTTTCCTCAACGACACTACCGAATTAAGCATTGAGGAAAGCATCATGGAACTCTATCTGGACACCGCAAACGTAGCAGAAGTTGAACGCCTGGCGCGCATCTACCCGCTGGCCGGCGTGACCACCAACCCGAGCATTATCGCAGCCGGTAAAACGCCGGTTTGGGATGTTCTTCCGCGCCTGCAAAAAGCCGTCGGTCCGGAAGGTATTCTGTTCGCCCAGACCATGAGCCGCGACGCGCAGGGCATGGTGGAAGAAGCCAAACGCCTGAGTAACGCCGTCCCCGGTATCGTGGTAAAAATCCCGGTCACCGCCGAAGGCCTTGCCGCTATCAAACTGTTGAAAAAAGAAGGTATCCCCACGCTGGGTACGGCGGTATATAGCGCATCTCAGGGCCTGCTGGCCGCGCTGGCCGGGGCAAAATATGTAGCGCCGTACGTCAACCGCGTCGACGCCCAGGGCGGTGACGGCATCCGCATGGTCCAGGAGCTGCAGTCCCTGCTGGAGCTGCATGCGCCGGAAAGCAAAGTGCTGGCCGCCAGCTTTAAGACGCCGCGCCAGGCGCTGGATTGCCTGTTAGCAGGCTGCGAAGCGATCACCCTTCCGTTAGATGTAGCGCAACAAATGCTCGGTACCCCTGCGGTAGAGTCAGCTATTGAGAAGTTTGAGCAGGACTGGAATAACGCTTTTGGAACGCTAAACCTGTAACCCGATCGGCGAGCTGCCCAGGGGGGTGGCATCACGGTCATCCAGGAGGAATAGAAATGGATCGCATTATTCAATCACCCGGTAAGTACATTCAGGGCGCGGACGTCATTACCCGCCTTGGTGGATACCTCAAGCCGTTGGCAGAACGCTGGCTCATCGTGGGCGATAAATTCGTACTCGGTTTTGCCGAAGAAAAACTGCGTAAAAGCCTGGCGGATGCGGGGCTGGCTGGCGAAATCGCACCGTTTGGCGGCGAATGCTCACATAACGAAATCAACCGCTTGCGTGATATTGCCGGTTCCGCCCGCTGCACCGCCGTGCTGGGTATCGGCGGCGGCAAGACGCTGGATACCGCAAAAGCATTAGCACATTTTATGAATCTGCCGGTGGTTATTGCCCCGACGATTGCCTCCACCGACGCGCCGTGCAGCGCGCTCTCGGTCATCTATACCGATGACGGCGAGTTCGATAGCTACCTGATGCTGCCGCGCAACCCGAACATGGTCATTGTCGATACGCAAATCGTTGCAGGCGCCCCGGCGCGCCTGCTGGCAGCCGGTATCGGTGATGCGCTGGCGACCTGGTTTGAAGCGCGTGCCTGCTCACGCAGCGGCGCGACCACCATGGCGGGCGGAAAATGCACCCAGGCGGCGCTGGCGCTGGCTGAACTGTGCTACAACACGCTGGTTGAAGAGGGCGAAAAAGCGATGCTGGCGGCGGAGCAGCACGTGGTGACGCCGGCGCTGGAACGGGTGATTGAAGCCAACACCTATCTGAGCGGCGTCGGCTTTGAAAGCGGCGGCCTGGCGGCTGCGCACGCTATCCATAACGGTCTGACCGCTATTCCGGACGCTCACCACTACTACCATGGTGAAAAAGTGGCTTTCGGTACGCTTACGCAGCTGGTACTGGAAAACGCGCCGGTGGAAGAGATCGAAACCGTAGCGGCGCTGTGCCATAGCGTCGGGCTGCCTATCACCCTGGCGCAGCTGGATATTAAAGTCGATATCCCGGGCAAAATGCGTACCGTGGCGGAAGCCGCCTGCGCGGAAGGTGAAACCATCCACAATATGCCCGGCGGCGCGACGCCGGATCAGGTCTATGCCGCGCTTCTGGTGGCCGACCAGTACGGTCAACGCTTCCTGCAAGAGTGGGAATAAACCCTCGCGACATACCCGCCAGCAGGCGGGTATGTTCTTTTCGCCCGCCATTGCCCGCCAAAACGATGTATTTTATAGTGCGATTTTCCTTTGGGTGAATCGTAGATATGCAGTCATCAAATCGAAGAATGAGCATTTACGCCATTTTGCAACAGGACAAAAAAGTCGTCGTCAATGACCTCGCCGAAAAGTTCGGCGTCACCAAAATGACCATCCGTCGCGATCTCTCTTTCTTTGAAAAACAAGGTATTGTAAAAACAACCTACGGTGGAGCCTACTTAACCCGCGGCGCCAGCGTCGAGCCCGGCTTTCAGCTGCAATCGATACAAATGGCCGATGATAAGCACCTGATTGGCCAGAAAGCCACCGAGCAGGTTGAAGATGGCGACACGATTATTATCGACTGCGGCACCACGCCGCTGGCGCTCGCTCATTTTATTTTCGATAAGAAAATCATGGTGATAACCAACTCCATTCCGGTGGTTAATCTCCTGAAAGGAAGAAAAAATATCAAGTTGATCGTCGCGCCCGGTGAATATGAAGACGCCAGCCAGGGAATGGTCTCTTTCAGTACCGCCGACTTCTTTCGTCATATCCACGCCGACAAAGTCTTCCTCAGCACTCAGGGCGTCAACGATCTTGGAGAGCTGACGGTTCCTGAAATGACCGATGCCCACGTCAAACAAGCGCTGATGCGCGCCGGGCGGCAAAAAATCCTGCTGGCGGACAGCAGTAAATTTGGTCAAACGTTCCTTGCAGGCCATGCCCGCCTGGCAGACCTTGACCTCGTTATCAGCCAGACCGGCCTCTCCCCCGATATCCTCTCTCTGATGCAAACGCAAAACGTACCGCTGCTGCTGGCGGATAGTCACCTCTGATGGCACAGGCACCCCGTTCTACCGCCCGTAAAGATGTGTTAAGGAAATAACCAGAACAAGCGGCGCCGAAGATGTTTTGACGCCGCAGAGAGAAGAGAAGGACGGGGAAATATGAAGCCTGCTTACGCCGGGCGCACGCCTAAAGTGTGGCAAATCGCGTAGCTCATTTCCGCGCGGTTCAGGGTATAGAAATGGAAATCCTTCACCCCTTCGCGGCTGAGAATCTTCACCATATCCATGGCGATGTTCGCCCCCACCAGCTGGCGGGTTTCGGCGTCATTGTCCAGACCTTCGAACATTTTCGCCATCCACGTCGGGATACGCACGTTGGTCATATCGGCAAATTTTTTCGCCTGCCTGAAGTTAGAGACCGGCAGAATGCCCGGAATAATTTCGACGTCGATACCCGCAGAGACGCAGCGGTCGCGAAAACGCAGGTAGCTTTCAACATCAAAGAAAAACTGGGTAATCGCGCGATTTGCTCCGGCTTCGACCTTGCGCTTCAGGTTAAGCAGATCGGCCTGCGCACTTTTGGCTTCCGGATGGACTTCCGGATAAGCCGCAACGGAAATATCAAAGTCCCCGACCTCTTTCAGCAGAGTCACCAGGTCGGCCGCGTACATATCCGGCTTACCGCTGCCAGGCGGCAGGTCGCCACGCAGCGCAACGATATGGCGAATTCCGCTATCCCAGTAATCTTTAGCAATGGTACGCAGCTCATCGCGGCTGGCATCGATACAGGTCAGATGCGGGGCGGCTTCCAGACCGGTACGCTCTTTAATACCTTTGATAATGCTATGGGTGCGGTCACGTTCACCGGAGTTAGCGCCGTAGGTCACGGAGACAAACTTCGGCTTCAGGCTGCTCAGGCGATCGATGGATTTCCAGAGGGTTTGCTCCATTTCACTGGTGCGCGGCGGAAAGAATTCAAAGGAGACGTTAATCTGGCCCTGCACTTCCGCCAGGCTCTGATTCAGGGCTTCCCGCTGATTGGCGTGAAAAAAGCTCATACCTTACCTCATCAATCGCATTTTATTGTTTGTTGTGTCGCGAACTTCTATACGTTTAGACGTCCAGATGTAAAAATGACGGAAAAGGGCATCCGCGTCAATAGAAAAATCAGCGTAAACAGTGAGGAATATTCAGCCAGGATGAAATCAATTCATCTCTTTTTCGCTAAGGCAATGATTTTTCAACGACTGCTGTTACCCTTTCCCGAACCCTCTCATTTGCGGGCAGCGTCACCATTCCCAGCCTAAGCGGAAGCTGCTGGCTGGCATCCTGCAAAGGACAAAAGACGACCCCCTGCCGCTGAATCGCGGAAAAAGAGGCCGGCAGGAGGATCAGGCCTTCTCCGCGCGCAATCCGCGCCAGCAGAACATCATGCTCGGCAGGCTCCTCCACGTAGGTGGGCACATAGCCTGCCCGGTCAAAAATACGTCGCGTATAGTCAAAAAAATCGGGATTACGCTCGCGTTTAAACCAGAACAGCGGCCGATGATTGAGTGCGCTTAACGTCAGCTCCGCCCTGGCGGCCTCCGGCCAGGATGCGGGTAGCGCCGCGATAAGCGGCTCCTGGTAAGACAAAGGATGCAGGTGAAGCCCCTCGGTATTCAGCGGCAGCGCCACCAGCGCCGCATCGAGCTTGCCCTTTCGCACCAGTTGGGCCAACGCCGGTGATGACTGACGAGTGATGTGCAATGCGCCGGTGTACTCACCCAGAGCGGATTCCGCGGCGGCGAAAACGCCTTGCTCAAAGGCGGTGGTCAACCCCAGACGCAGAGGCTGCTGCGCGGGCGCAGAGAGCTGGCTCAACGCCGCCAGGGTGCGATCCTGAAGCGCCAGCAGAGGCCGAATGATATCCAGCACCCGTCTTCCCTCGTCGGTAAGGATCAGACCTTTGGTATGCCGCAAGAATAGCGTTACCCCCAGCTGCGTTTCCAGATGGCGAATATGACGGCTCAGCGGCGGCTGCGAAATAAATAGCCGCTGCGCGGCCCGGCTGATGTTATTTTCCTCCGCCACCACCGCAAAGTAGCGCAGCAGGCGAATATCCAGAGTGTGTAAACGTGAATTTGTCATACTGAAAAGGTATCACGAAAAGGGTATTACTCAAGGCAGGAAAACTTCCCTAACCTTCCTCATTACGCATCATCACACTGAGGAAAAGCCATGACCAGCGAACGTTATACCATCGGACGAGAAATGCTACAGCGCGTGGACGGCAAAGGCGGCGACGCCGTCGTCAACAGCCTGAAGGATATCGCCCCCGATTTTGCCCGCTATCTGATTGAGTTCCCCTTCGGCGATATTTACGCCAGGCCAGGACTCGATTTACGCAGCCGTGAAATTGCCACTATCGCCGCGCTCACGGCGCTCGGTAACGCCGCGCCGCAGCTAAAAGTGCATATTGCCGCCGGGTTAAATGTCGGGCTGACGCAGGAAGAGATTACGGAAGTGATCATGCAGATGGCGGTCTATGCCGGATTCCCGGCGGCCCTGAATGGCCTGTTTGCCGCCAAAGAAGTTTTCGCGGCGCACTAAGGTGAAAAGACCAGGCGTTGCCTGGTCTTTAATTTATGGCTACAGCAGCTGCGCCAGACGGTTGATATCCGACTGAATCGCCCCGGCGGTCACATCACGACCAGCGCCCGGACCGCGGATCACCAGCGGGTTATCGCGATACCAGCGGCTCTCGATAGCAAAGACGTTATCACACGGCAGCAGCGCCGCCAGCGGATGCTCTTCGCGCACCGCTTCAACGCCGACGCGGGCTTTACCGTTAGCGTCAAAGCGCGCGACGTAGCGCAGCACCAGACCCATTTCGCGCGCCGCTTCCAGACGCTGCAGCATCTGCTCGTTCAGCGCTTCGCCGTTCTCGAAGAAGTGATCGACCGACCCCTCTTCGCAGTGGGCGGGCACCAGCGACTCAACGCGCACCTGATCCGGCTCGATGTTGTAACCCGCCTCACGAGCCAGGATCACCAGCTTGCGCATGACGTCTTTCCCGGAGAGATCGACGCGCGGGTCCGGTTCCGTCAGCCCCTGCTGCCAGGCCTGATCGACGAGGTCTGTAAACGGCACGGTGCCGTCAAACTGCAGGAACAGCCATGAGAGGGTGCCGGAGAAAATACCGCTCAGCGCCAGAATGGTATCGCCGCTATCAATTAAATCGCGCACCGTATGGTTGACCGGTAAACCGGCGCCGACGGTGGCGTTGTACAGCCAGTGGCGCCCGGTCTTCTCGAACGCGTCGTGGATCTGGCGATACTTACTGCTGCTGCTGGCGCCAGCCAGCTTATTCGCGCTGATAACGTGGAAACCATGGCTGGCGAAATCGAGGTACTGGTCGGCCAGCTGCGCGCTGGCGGTTACGTCCAGCACCACTAAATCATCGTACGGATGCGCGCGCATCCACAGGAACAGCGACTCTTCATCCTGCTCAACCGCCTCATCATTAAAGAAAGCCAGCGCGCGACTGGCATCAAGGCCTTCGTAATTAAGCAGGCTACGGCGACTATCCACGACCCCGGCAAGGATGAATTCAAACCCGGTGCGGGCGGAAAGCGTGGTCTGCTCGCGAGCAAACAGCTCCAGCCAGCGGGACCCGATATTACCTTTGCCAAACAGCACCAGGCCAATGCGTTTTTCCGCGCGGAACAACGACTGATGCAGCCCCTGAATAAGACTTTCCGTCGGCCCGGCGCGCAGCACCGCGACCAGGCTGATGCCCTCTTCTGATTGCCAGGTAAACTCTACCGGCTGACCCTTCAGCTGCTGCCAGAAACGGTGGCAGTGCAGCGGATTGCGGGTCACGCCAGCGCCAACCATCGCCACCAGCGCCAGTTTCTGACGCAGGCGCAGCTCGCCCGGCAGCCCCGCTTCGTCCAGCAGCTTCAGCGCGCTGTCGGCCACTTCAGAGGTGTAGCAGAACTGCAGCAGCTTACGGTCGGCGTGTACGCCAACCGCCAGCGGACGCAGCTGGGCGCGTTTTAAGATAGCGTCCAGCTCTTTATGCGCCAGTTTGAAATCCTGGCCGCCGGGTACCTGGAACTCAATCAGGCAGACATCATCATGGCTGGTCACGATACGCGCCCCGGTACCGGAAGCCAGCACGCGTTCGATGCGCGTTGAGCCCTGATCCGGGGTGTAGCTACAGCGTAATTGTAAATCGATATCGCTGCCGGAGACCGGCTGCAGCGTACGGGCATGCAGCACCGGCGCCGCCAGGCGGGCCAGTTCGCTGGCTTCATCCAGGCGCAGCAGCGGCAGCAGACAGGCGTCTTTCACTTTACGCGGATCCGCGCTGTAGACCCCGGCCACGTCGCTCCAGATAGTGACGCGAGACGCCCCGGCCAGGGCGCCGATTTGGGTGGCGGAATAGTCGGAACCGTTACGCCCCAGCAGGACGGTTTCCCCGGCGTTGTTACGCGAAATAAAGCCGGTCACCACCAGACGCTTGTTCGGGTGCTGCGCTATCAGCTGCTGCAAAAGCGGATAGGATAAACCTTCATCCACCTGCGGCTGCGCGGAGCGCTCGGCGCGCAGGAAGCTACGCGCATCCAGCCAGGCGGCTTCTACGCCAAGATGGTTCAGCACCGCCGCCATCAGGCGGGCCGACCAGACTTCGCCGTGACCGACGACTTCGGCGTATACCGCGTCGGTGACGCCGCCGTCAAGCAACCCGGCAAGGCGCTCAAGATCCTGAATAAAGATGGCAATCAGCGTGTCGGCAGCGTCTGGTGACAGCAGTCCGGAGATGAGCTCCATCTGATAACGACGGAGCGATTGTTGCACCTGATGCGCAGAAAGGCGATCGGTCTGGCTGAGCTTCAGCCAGCTGATCAACTGGTTGGTGGTACTGCCGGCGGCAGAGACGACCATCATGTCGCCCGCCTGCGAATACTCCGTCATAATACCCGCGACGCGCAGGTAACATTTCGCATCCGCTAAACTACTCCCACCAAATTTGTGCAGCTGACGACCCTTCGCCCCTGCCTGCGCAATCACACTCATGTTTATTCCTCGTTTGCTGCCCGGAAGCCATTTTCCAGGTCGGCAATTAAATCTTCACCATCTTCAATACCGGTCGAAATACGCAGAAGCGTTTCTGAGATCCCGGCGGCCGCACGCGCTTCAGGCGCCATGCCCGCATGGGTCATCGTCGCTGCGTGGGAAATCAGACTTTCCACGCCGCCCAGCGATTCCGCCAGCGTAAACAGCGATAACCCGCTCAGGAAACGACGCAGCGTCTGCTCATCGCCATCCAGTTCGAAGCTTAACATCGCCCCAAAACCTTTTTGCTGACGCGCCGCAATCTCATGCCCCTGGTTTTCCGGCAGGGACGGATGGTACAGTTTTTTCACCAGCGGCTGGGATTTCAGATAGTCGACAATCGCCAGCGCGTTACGCTGCGCCACTTCCATACGCGGAGAGAGCGTACGTAAGCCGCGCAGCAGCAGATAGCTATCAAACGCTCCACCGGTAACGCCGATATTATTCGCCCACCATGCCAGTTCGGTGACGGTCGCCGGATCTTTAGCGATCACCACCCCGGCCACGACGTCAGAGTGGCCGTTCAAATATTTAGTGCACGAATGCAACACCAGATCGGCGCCCAGCGCCAGCGGATTCTGCAAAGCCGGGCTCAGGAAGGTGTTATCAACCACGCTGACCGCTCCGGCCTCACGCGCCAGACCGCAGATTTTCGCAATATCCACAACTCTCAGCAATGGATTACTTGGGCTTTCGACCAGAACCAGCTTCGGTTTTTCCGCCAGCGCGGCGCTCAGCGCCTGCTCGTCGTTTTGATCGACAAACAGCACGCGATAGCAGCCGCGCTTCGCCAGGCTGTCAAACAGGCGGTAGCTGCCGCCGTAGCAGTCGTGCGGCGCCACCAGCAGATCGCCCGGTTTCAGAAATACGGTGGTGACCAGCAAAATGGCCGACATGCCGGTATTGGTCAGAACCGCCCCCGCGCCGCCCTCCAGCTCCGCCAGCGCACGCTGCACCACATCACGGGTCGGGTTACCGCGACGAGAGTAGTCGTGGGCGCGAGGTTCGTTAAATCCGGTGAAATTATAGGTGCTGGAGAGATGAATGGGCGGGACAACGCAACCGTACTGCTCGTCGTCATTTAAACCGCTACGCACTGCGATGGTGGCCTGTTTACGCGTCATGTTGGGGAGTTCCTGGGCTGAGTCGGTGAAAAGTCAGGCTCCAGAGTAATCATTGTTATAATAGACGTCAATACATCTGGACATCTAAACTTCTTTGCGTATAGATTGAGCAAACTGGAAATAGCCGTTAAAATTATATGCATTAGCGCACATCCGTAGCGGCTTGTTTGGTGCCAGACGCGCCCCTCTACGGTAAACTACGCGCAATTATGGCCAGGACTCGCGTTCAGGCCCTTAACTAATGAATAGAGGATTAAAGGTAACTCATGGCTGAATGGAGCGGCGAATATATCAGCCCATACGCTGAGCACGGTAAGAAGAGTGAGCAAGTAAAAAAAATTACGGTTTCCATTCCTCTGAAGGTGTTAAAAATCCTCACCGATGAACGCACGCGTCGTCAGGTGAATAACCTGCGGCACGCGACTAACAGCGAACTGCTGTGCGAAGCGTTCCTGCATGCCTTTACCGGTCAACCGTTGCCTAACGATGAAGACCTGCGTAAAGAGCGCAGCGATGAAATCCCGGAAGCGGCGAAAGAGATTATGCGCGAACTGGGCATCGACCCGGATACGTGGGAATACTAAAACCATAAAAAAGGGCAGAAGAAATCTTCTGCCCTTTTTTCTCGCGTTTAGCGCAAGAGAAACAAAAAAGCCGCCCTGAGGCGGCTTCTTCAGCAAATTACTTGCTGGTACCCGGTACGCTGAAGCGCTTGTTGAAGCGGTCAACACGGCCACCGGTAGCAACATCACGCTGTTTGCCAGTGTAGAACGGGTGGCATTTACCGCACACGTCGAGGTTCAGGTCGTGACCTACGGTAGAACGGATTTTCATGACGTTACCGCAAGAGCAGGAAGCAGTAACTTCTTCGTATTTCGGATGAATATCTTTTTTCATGGGAGAACCTCAGTTAAGGCCGCGTCGCTCTTCCAGCCCTAACGCCAGACACCACGCGATGTTAATAATTCCCGGAGCGATTACACTACCGGGTAATAGATTTTGATGTCGCACAAAGCGCATCAAAGGCGGCGAATCATACAGAATTTGACCAGCATATGCAAACTGATCCGCGAGCCCTTATCACAATGTGTATACTAACCCGCCAGATTTCAAGTCAGGAAGATTAAATGCCCGTCGCTCACGTTGCCCTGCCCGTTCCGCTGCCCCGCACTTTTGACTATTTGCTGCCTGACGGTATGCCGGTCAAAGCGGGCTGTCGCGTACGCGTCCCGTTCGGCAAGCAGGAGCGGATAGGTATCGTAACGGCGGTCAGTGAGCGCAGCGAACTGCCGCTCGACGAACTTAAGCCGGTGGCCGAAGTTCTTGATGCCGAGCCGGTCTTCTCCGCTTCGGTCTGGCGGCTGCTGCTGTGGGCGGCGGATTACTACCATCATCCCATCGGCGATGTGCTGTTTCACGCGCTACCGATCGTGCTGCGCCAGGGGAAGCCCGCCAGCGCGGCGCCAATGTGGTACTGGTTTGCCACCGAACAGGGGCAAGCGGTTGATATCAACAGCCTTAAGCGCTCACCGAAACAGCAGCAGGCGCTGGCTGCGCTGCGTCAGGGCAAGATCTGGCGCCATCAGGTTGCCGAACTCGAATTTAACGACGCCGCCCTGCAGGCGCTGCGGGGTAAAGGCCTGGCCGAACTCGCCAGCGAAGCGCCGGCGATCGCCGACTGGCGCACGGGCTTCTCGGTACCCGGCGAGCGCCTGCGGCTCAATACCGAACAGGCCACCGCCGTGGGCGCGATTCACAGCGCCTCGGACAGCTTTTCCGCCTGGCTGCTGGCCGGGATCACCGGTTCGGGCAAAACGGAAGTGTATCTGAGCGTCCTTGAAAACGTACTGGCGCAGGGGCGCCAGGCGCTGGTGATGGTGCCGGAGATCGGCCTGACGCCGCAGACTATCGCCCGTTTCCGCCACCGCTTTAGCGCCCCGGTGGAAGTGCTGCACTCCGGACTGAACGACAGCGAACGCCTCTCCGCGTGGCTAAAAGCCAAAAACGGCGAAGCGGCGATTGTTATCGGTACCCGCTCGTCGCTATTTACCCCTTTTAAAGACCTCGGGGTCATCGTCATCGATGAAGAGCACGACAGCTCTTATAAACAGCAGGAAGGCTGGCGCTATCACGCCCGCGATCTGGCGGTCTGGCGCGCCCACAGCGAACAAATTCCAATTATCCTCGGCTCGGCGACCCCGGCGCTGGAGACGCTTCATAACGTCCGCCAGGGCAAGTATCGCCAGCTGAAGCTCACCAAACGAGCGGGCAATGCGCGCCCGGCTCAGCAGCACGTTCTGGATTTAAAGGGCCAGCAGCTGCAGGCCGGACTGTCTCCGGCGCTCATTGGCCGCATGCGCCAGCATCTGCAGGCCGATAACCAGGTGATTCTGTTTTTGAACCGCCGCGGCTTCGCGCCGGCGCTGCTGTGCCACGACTGCGGCTGGATAGCGGAGTGTCCGCGCTGCGACAGCTACTACACGCTGCACCAGGCTCAGCATCATTTGCGCTGCCACCACTGCGACAGCCAGCGCCCGATTCCGCGCCAGTGCCCCTCCTGCGGCTCAACGCATCTGGTACCGGTAGGTTTGGGGACCGAACAGCTTGAGCAGGCACTGGGACCGCTGTTTCCCGATATCCCGATTTCCCGTATCGACCGGGATACCACCAGCCGCAAAGGCGCGCTTGAGCAATATCTTGCCGACGTCAATCGCGGCGGCGCGCGCATTCTTATCGGCACCCAAATGCTGGCGAAGGGGCACCACTTCCCGGATGTCACCCTGGTTTCCCTGCTGGACGTTGACGGCGCGCTGTTTTCCGCCGATTTCCGCTCGGCGGAGCGCTTCGCTCAGCTCTACACGCAGGTTTCAGGCCGCGCAGGCCGGGCGGGCAAACAGGGCGAGGTGATCCTGCAAACCCACCACCCGGAACACCCGCTGCTGCAAACGCTGCTTTATAAAGGATACGACGCGTTTGCCGAGCAGGCGCTGGCGGAACGGCAAAGCATGCAGCTGCCGCCGTGGACCAGCCACGTGCTGATTCGCGCCGAGGATCATAACAACCAGCAGGCGCCGCTTTTTTTACAACAGCTGCGCAACCTGCTGCAGGCCAGCCCGCTGGCCGATAAGAAACTGTGGGTGCTCGGGCCGGTTCCGGCGCTGGCGCCAAAGCGTGGCGGCCGCTGGCGCTGGCAAATTCTCCTCCAGCATCCGTCGCGCGTTCAGCTACAGCATATCGTCAGCGGAACGCTGGCGTTGATTAACACGCTGCCGGAAGCGCGAAAAGTGAAATGGGTTCTGGACGTCGATCCTATTGAAGGTTAAGGCTTCTCTTGCGAGGCGGATCGAAAAATTCAACCATCGTCACGTTTTTCATGAAAATTCTGTAACTCTCTGGATGTACTATCTGTTAAAAATGTTGCTGATGTCAGAACGCCAGGGATGTGTCTGCGCCAGTCAGCGAGGAGAAATCAGGTGAAGCCCAAAAAACAGGTCGTTGCCGCCACTATGAAAGACGTTGCCCAAAAGGCAAACGTTTCCACGGCAACCGTATCCCGAGCGTTAATGAATCCCGATAAGGTTTCGCAGAGCACCCGTAACCGGGTCGAGCAGGCCGCGCTGGAAGTCGGCTATTTACCGCAATCGCTCGGGCGCAATATGAAGCGCAACGAGTCACGCACCATTCTGGTGATTGTGCCGGATATCTGCGACCCCTTTTTCAGCGAGATCATTCGCGGTATTGAAGTCACCGCGGCGGAACAGGAGTACCTGGTGCTGATTGGCGATTGCGCCCACCAGAACCGTCAGGAAAAGACCTTTATCGACCTGATCATTACCAAGCAGATCGACGGTATGCTGCTGCTTGGCTCCCGTTTGCCCTTCGATGCGGGCGTAGAGGAGCAGCGCAATCTGCCGCCGATGGTCATGGCCAATGAATTCGCTCCCGAGCTTGAGCTGCCGACGGTGCATATCGATAACCTCACCGCCGCCTTTAACGCCGTTAACTATCTGCACGAGCTGGGGCATCGCCGCATCGGCTGTATCGCCGGCCCGGAAGAGATGCCGCTGTGCCATTATCGCCTGCAGGGCTATGTCCAGGCGCTGCGTCGTAGCGGGATAACCGTCGATCCGCACTATATCGCCCGCGGCAATTTTACCTATGAAGCCGGTGCCAACGCCCTCGAACAGCTGCTGGCGCTGCCGGTACCGCCGACGGCTGTTTTCTGCCATAGCGATATTATGGCGCTGGGGGCATTATCGCTGGCGAAACGTCGCGGCCTGAAAGTTCCTGAAGATCTGTCTATTATTGGTTTCGATAACATCTCTTTGTCTGAATTTTGCGATCCGCCATTGACGACCGTCGCGCAACCACGTTTTGATATTGGCCGCGAAGCGATGCTGCTTTTATTGGATCAACTACACGGTCACAGCGTCAGCAGCGGTTCACGATTACTCGACTGCGAGCTTATCGTTCGCGGCAGTACGCGAAAAATCCGAACATAACCTTCAGGCTTTCGGGCCTGCCCTTCTGGTCAAAGGCCCGCCGCTTAAGTAACATGGCGGGCTGAAAAACGAATAAGACAGCGAAACGATAGTGGCACAACGAGATTATGTACGCCGCAGCCAACCGGCTTCTTCGCGGCGCAAAAAGAGCAATACCCGAAGCTCAAGGAACAAGCAAGGCGGCCTTTCGGCGGTTTCACCGACTATGGTGGCGATCGCTGCGGCAGTGCTGGTGGCCTTTATCGGTGGACTGTACTTCATCACGCACCACAAGAAAGAAGAAGCTGAAGCGCTGCAAAACCGGCAGGCCGCTGGCAACGGCCTCCCGCCGAAGCCGGAAGAGCGCTGGCGCTATATTAAAGAGCTGGAGAGCCGTCAGCCCGGCGTACGTGCGCCTACGGAACCCACGGCAGGCGGCGAAGTCATGAAGCCGGAGCAGCTGACGGACGAACAGCGCCAGCTGTTGGCGCAAATGCAGGCCGATATGCGTCAGCAGCCTACGCAGCTGACCGAAGTGCCGTGGAATGAACAAACCCCGGCGCAGCGCCAGCAGACCCTGCAGCGTCAGCGTTTAGTTCAGCAGCAGCAGCTCGCGCAGGTGCAGCAGCAGACACAGACGCAGGTACAGCAACCGCGAACCCAGCCGCGGGCCGTCGAGCAGCCGAAACCGGTGCAGCAGCCGCCGAAGCAAACGGCGTCGAACCAGCAGCCGTATCAGGATCTGCTGCAAACGCCGGCGCATACCAGTACCGCGCAGCCTAAAACCCAGGCCGCCGCGCCGGTAACCCGCGCTGAAGAGGCGCCAAAAACCGCCGCCGCGGAGAAAAAAGACGATCGCAGCTGGATGATCCAGTGCGGCTCCTTCAAAGGCGCTGAGCAGGCGGAAACCGTGCGCGCGCAGCTGGCGTTTGAAGGCTTCGCCTCGCACATCACCACCAATAACGGCTGGAACCGCGTGGTGATTGGGCCGCTGAAAGGCAAAGAAAACGCCAGCAATATGATTGAACGGCTGAAAATGGCCGGACACGCAAACTGCATTCGTCTCGCCGCCAGGGGTTGAAACCCTCAAAATCCCCCCCATCTATAATTGCATTCTGCCCCGCGTAACCGCGGGGCCCCTATTCCGCTTTTGCAACCAAGGGGTCTGCTCGTGACTACAATTGTAAGTGTTCGCCGTAACGGCCATGTCGTTATTGCCGGTGATGGCCAGGCCACGCTGGGCAACACCGTAATGAAAGGCAACGTCAAAAAAGTGCGCCGCCTGTACAACGACAAAGTGATCGCCGGCTTTGCGGGCGGCACCGCTGACGCCTTCACGCTGTTCGAACTGTTTGAACGTAAGCTGGAAATGCATCAGGGCCACCTAGTGAAGGCCGCCGTTGAGCTGGCGAAAGACTGGCGTACCGACCGCATGCTGCGCAAGCTGGAAGCGCTGCTGGCCGTGGCTGACGAAAACGCATCGCTTATCATCACCGGTAACGGTGACGTGGTGCAGCCAGAAAACGATTTGATTGCTATCGGCTCCGGCGGTCCTTACGCCCAGGCCGCGGCTCGCGCCCTGCTGGAAAATACCGATATGGGCGCACGCGATATCGCAGAGAAAGCGTTGAATATTGCAGGTGATATCTGCATTTATACCAACCACTTCCATACCATCGAAGAATTACCGTCTAAAGCGTAAGGATCTCCCATGTCTGAAATGACCCCACGCGAAATTGTCAGCGAACTGGACAAACACATTATCGGCCAGGACGCAGCCAAGCGCTCCGTCGCCATCGCTCTGCGTAACCGCTGGCGTCGTATGCAGCTCAACGAAGAGCTGCGTCACGAAGTCACGCCCAAAAACATTCTGATGATCGGCCCGACCGGCGTCGGTAAAACGGAAATCGCCCGTCGTCTGGCAAAGCTTGCCAACGCGCCGTTCATCAAAGTTGAAGCGACGAAATTCACCGAAGTGGGCTATGTTGGTAAAGAAGTGGACTCCATCATCCGCGATCTGACCGATGCGGCGATCAAAATGGTGCGCATGCAGTCCATCGACAAAAACCGCTATCGCGCGGAAGAGCTGGCGGAAGAGCGCATCCTTGACGTGCTGATCCCGCCGGCGAAAAACAACTGGGGCCAGGCTGAACAGCCTCAGGAACCGTCCGCCGCGCGTCAGTCTTTCCGTAAAAAACTGCGCGAAGGGCAGCTCGATGATAAAGAGATTGAGATCGATCTCGCTGCTGCGCCGATGGGCGTTGAAATCATGTCCCCTCCGGGCATGGAAGAGATGACCAGCCAGCTGCAGTCCATGTTCCAGAACCTGGGCGGCCAGAAGCAAAAACCGCGTAAGCTGAAAATTAAAGACGCGATGAAGCTGCTGATTGAAGAAGAAGCGGCGAAGCTGGTCAACCCGGAAGAGCTGAAGCAGGACGCCATCGACGCCGTTGAGCAGCACGGTATCGTGTTTATCGACGAAATCGATAAAATCTGTAAGCGCGGCGGCAACTCCTCCGGCCCGGACGTATCCCGCGAAGGCGTACAGCGCGATCTGCTGCCGCTGGTTGAAGGCTGCACCGTCTCTACCAAGCACGGCATGGTGAAAACCGATCATATTCTGTTTATCGCTTCCGGCGCGTTCCAGGTGGCCAGCCCGTCTGACTTAATCCCGGAGCTGCAGGGTCGTCTGCCGATTCGCGTTGAGCTGAAAGCGCTGACCACCCACGACTTCGAGCGCATCCTGACCGAGCCGAACGCGTCCATCACCGTGCAGTATAAAGCGCTGATGGCCACCGAAGGCGTCAATATCGAGTTCACGGAAGATGGCATCAAGCGTATCGCTCAGGCCGCGTGGCAGGTCAACGAGACCACCGAGAACATCGGTGCGCGTCGTCTGCATACCGTACTGGAGCGTCTGATCGAAGACATCTCCTACGATGCCAGCGAAATGAATGGCCAAACCGTCACCATCGATGCGGAATATGTCGGTAAGCATCTGGATGTTCTGGTGGCAGATGAAGATCTGAGCCGTTTTATCTTATAATCCGGTTCAATATATTTTCATCACTATAGATGGGGCTATAGATACCCTAAATAATTCGAGTTGTGGGAAGGCAGCCGTTGGCTGAGGGCCCTCATTTATCCCGGCAGTGCCTGGGGTGAATGCGCGTCGCCAACGCATCTGCAGCTTGAAGTATGAAGGGTAGAGCCCCATTTTTTATTGGCCGGGACTTATGACCGAACACGCTATCACTCGCACCCAGGCCTGGCTGGAAAGCCTGCGCCCCAAAACGCTACCTCTGGCCTTTGCCGCCATTATTGTCGGCTCCGCGCTTGCCTGGCATCAGGGCAGCTTCGATCCCTGGGTTGCCCTGCTGGCCATCATCACCGCAGGTTTATTACAAATCCTCTCCAATCTGGCCAACGATTATGGCGACGCGGTAAAAGGCAGCGATAAACCTGACCGTATCGGCCCCCTGCGCGGGATGCAGAAAGGGGCAATCACCCAGGCGCAGATGAAACGCGCGTTGATTCTCACCGTGGCGCTGATTTGTCTCTCTGGCCTGGCGCTGCTGTTCCTGGCCTGGCAGACCATGGCCGATTTTATCGGTTTTATGGTGCTTGGCGGGCTATCGATCGTGGCCGCCATTACCTACACCGTCGGCACTCGTCCTTACGGCTACATCGGCCTTGGCGATATCTCCGTGCTGGTGTTCTTCGGCTGGCTTAGCGTGGTCGGGAGCTGGTACCTCCAGGCGCACAGCGTTGAAGCGGTTATTTTCTTACCCGCCACCGCCTGCGGCCTGCTGGCAACGGCGGTGCTGAATATTAACAACCTGCGTGATATCGACAGCGATCGTGAAAACGGTAAAAACACCCTCGCCGTGCGCCTGGGGCCGGTTAACGCTCGCCGCTACCACGCCTGCCTGCTGTTTGGCGCGCCGCTGTGCCTGGCGCTGTTTAACCTTCTCTCGCTGCATAATCCGTGGGGTTGGCTGTTCCTGCTGGCAACGCCGCTGCTGGTCAAACAGGCGCGTTATGTGATGCGCGAACGCGACCCTGTCGCCATGCGTCCAATGCTCGAAAGAACGGTTAAAGGGGCGCTGCTGACCAACCTGCTGTTTGTTATCGGAATTATTTGCAGCCGGCTTGTGGGTTAACTGACAAATATCAATTAACAATTGATGATTTTGCCAACAGTACGATTCACGCGATATACTGAAAATTCTCGCAGCAACTGAACGTTAAGCCTATGAAATACGATACTTCCGAGCTTTGTGACATCTACCAGGAGGATGTCAACGTCGTGGAACCTCTGTTCTCCAACTTTGGGGGGCGCTCGTCGTTTGGTGGACAAATCATCACGGTAAAATGTTTCGAGGATAACGGGTTGCTCTACGATATGCTCGAACAGAACGGCCGTGGTCATGTCCTGTTGGTTGACGGCGGTGGTTCCGTTCGACGCGCATTGATTGACGCTGACCTGGCGCGTCTGGCCGTACAAAACGAGTGGGAAGGGCTGGTCGTCTATGGCGCTGTGCGTCAGGTTGACGATCTGGAAGAGCTGGATATCGGCATCCAGGCGCTGGCGGCCATCCCCGTAGGGGCCGCAGGTGAAGGTATCGGCGAAAGCGACGTGCGCGTCAACTTCGGCGGCGTCACCTTCTTTTCCGGCGACCATCTCTACGCCGATAATACCGGGATTATCCTCTCCGAGGATGCCCTGGATATCGAGTAGCGTCCCGCCCATAAAAAAGGCCTTCTCTCTGAGAAGGCCTTTTTATTTCCGCCGGAGGCTTAGTACAGCTTCTTAGCGCAATCCAGCCAGTCGCTTTTGAACGGACGCTTCATGTTTTCGATAGCGTCGATAATGTCGTGGTGAACCAGCTTCTCGTTCTGAATACCAACGCAGCGGCCGCCGAAGCCCTGCAGCAGCAGGTCAATCGCGTACGCGCCCATGCGGGATGCCAGAATACGGTCATAAGGAACCGGAGAGCCGCCGCGCTGAATGTGGCCCAGTACGGTGGCACGAGTTTCACGGCCGGTCTCTTTCTCGATGTAGTGAGCCAGCTCGTCGACGTCGCACATATGCTCGGTGATCGCCACAATCGCGTGTTTTTTGCCTTTCGCGATACCCGCCTTAATTTCTGAAACCAGGTCGTCGCGCGTGTATTCAACCTCAGGCACCATGATGAACTCACAGCCGCCGGAGATAGCTGCCGCCAGGGTCAGATCGCCGCAGTAGCGGCCCATCACTTCAACAACGGAAATACGCTGGTGGGAGGAAGAGGTGTCACGCAGGCGGTCAATGGCCTCTACCACGGTGCTCAATGCGGTAAAGAAGCCGATGGTATAGTCGGTGCCTTTAATATCGTTGTCGATGGTGCCCGGCAGACCGATGCAGGGGAAGCCCATCTCAGTCAGACGCACGGCACCCATGTAGGAACCGTCACCACCGATAACCACCAGCGCATCCAGGCCGCGCTTTCTCATATTTTCAATCGCGACGGCGCGAATATGTTCTTCGCGGAATTCTGGAAAACGCGCCGACCCCAGGAAGGTGCCGCCGCGGTTGATCATGTCGGAAACGCTGTAGCGGTCGAGCTGAACCATACGATCTTCATACAGGCCGAGGTAACCGTCATAGATTCCAAAAACTTCCAGACCTTCCGTTAATGCCGCACGCACAACGCCACGAATTGCTGCGTTCATGCCCGGGGCATCACCGCCACTTGTCAACACACCGATTTTCTTAATCATGACTACCTCTGAACTTAGGAAGCAAAAAATAATCCTGTTGCCTGAAGCGCCCCTCACGAGGAGTGCACAACGATAATTGCAATAGTATATCAAACGCTTCTGGCTGAATTGATTCAGGTCAGACCAAATGGCGGTAATTTATACAAAAAATGCCGATCCGCCCCACACTTTTACATCGAGTTTACAGACTATAACCTAAAGATCATAAAACACCCTGCCGCCCTAACGGCACCACAGAGCAGGGGTCCTGGTGGATAATGACATCGGACCCGGGAAAACGGAGCAACAGCGCCTGCTCCACCTGGTCGGCAATCACGTGTGCCTGAGCCAGCGGGAGGTTATCTTCCATTTCCAAATGAATCTGAATAAAGCGAGTCGGCCCTGACTGCCGCGTTCGTAGATCGTGCGCCCCGCTGACGCCTGGCCACGCGGTCACGATATTGATAATTTCCTGGCGTTCCTCATCAGGAAGCGCGCGGTCTAACAACGACTGAACGGCGTCATAAGCCATGCGCAGCGCGCTATATAAAATATAGACGCCTATACCTAATGCAAACAGCGCATCAGCACGGTGCCAGCCGTACCAGGAGAGGGCCAGCGCCACCAGAATTGCGCCGTTCATCATAACATCAGACTGATAATGAAGCATATCCGCCCGTACCGCCTGACTTTGTGTTTTTCTTACTACCCAGCGCTGGAACGTGACCAGCAGCAGCGTGCTGACCAGCGCAATCAGCGTCACCACCATCCCTACGCCCGCCGCATTCATCGGCTCAGGACGAACGAGATGATCAATACCGGTCAAGAACAGAAACAGCGCCGAGCCGGAGACAAACATACTTTGCGCCAGCGCGGCCAGCGATTCCGCTTTACCATGGCCAAAGGTATGTTCTTCATCGGCAGGCTGCAGCGAATAACGCACCACCAGCAGGTTGGTCAACGAGGCGGCGATATCCACCAGTGAATCAACCAGCGCCGCCAGAATACTCACAGACCCGGTATACCACCATGCAAAAATCTTGATCAAAAGTAACGCAGAGGCCATCACCGTCGCCGCAATCGCCGCGCGGCTCACCAGCTGCCCATAAGATTGATTCATAAACGCTCCTTACTTCGCGATGCGCTTAGTATAACCCGATCTTTTACCGGGACGGGGAGGCAGGAGAGTGCTGAATAACGGGCAAAAAAAACCCCCACATCATGTGGGGGAAGACAGGGATGGTGTCTATGGCAAGGAAAACAGGGTTGTTACTGGGGTTGCAGGGTATTGCTACTACTCGAAAGCATCATCGCTGAGCCTTTTTGCATCCGTGCAACCTCACGCAACTGATCCATTCGTTGCTGGTGCTTAGCGTTTAAAACCGCTTGCTGCTCTGGCGTTAGCAGGTGATACATCTGGTTGCGAACTTTTGCCATTTCAACCTGGCGGGCAACCTGTTCCTGCGCCATCTTATCTGCCTGAGCGCGTACAGCGTTTTCATCAAAATTTTCTGCGGTGACAAGGCGATGCATTGTCTCCATTTCGCTAACATTAACGGGTGGCCTGTCGTGGCGTGCCCGCTGCATAAGATCTCGTAACTGTTGCCGTTGCTGTTCAGTTAAACTTATGCCGTCAAACATATGGCTCTGGCTGCTGCGCTGGACCCCTTCGTCTCCGGGAAGCCAGTTAACGCTGGTGACGACTTCAGCGGCTTGGCTATATGCACTTAGCGCCAGCGTTGAGGCCATGACGGCAGCGATAACATTGCGCATCACATACTCCCAAAACGTTTGTGTCGCGATTCAACGAGAGAGAGTTTACGATGCAGGCTGCAAACATGCGTCAGGGGGTGTAAAACAACGTAAAGTCATGGATTAGCGAGCCTTGATGACGTAATTTCTGCCTCGGAGGTATTTAAACAATGAATAAAATCCTGTTAGTAGATGATGACCGGGAGCTCACCTCCCTGTTAAAAGAGCTGCTCGATATGGAAGGTTTTAATGTGCTCGTCGCCCATGATGGGGAACAGGCGCTGGCCCTTCTGGACGACAGCATCGATTTACTTTTGCTTGATGTGATGATGCCGAAGAAAAACGGTATCGACACGCTCAAAGAGTTGCGTCAGACACACCAGACCCCGGTTATCATGCTAACGGCCCGCGGGAGCGAGCTGGATCGCGTTCTCGGCCTCGAGCTGGGCGCGGACGATTATTTGCCTAAGCCGTTCAACGATCGTGAGCTGGTGGCGCGTATACGCGCGATTCTGCGCCGATCGCACTGGAGCGAGCAGCAGCAGACAACCGAAGCCGGTTCACCGACGCTGGAAGTGGATGCGCTAAGCCTTAACCCCGGTCGCCAGGAAGCCAGCTTCGATGGTCTGACCCTCGAGCTGACCGGCACCGAGTTCACCCTGCTCTATCTTCTGGCGCAGCATCTTGGCCAGGTGGTATCGCGTGAGCATCTTAGCCAGGAAGTGCTGGGTAAACGCCTGACGCCATTCGATCGCGCAATCGATATGCACATCTCCAACCTGCGGCGCAAGCTGCCGGAGCGCAAAGACGGCCATCCGTGGTTTAAAACCCTGCGCGGACGCGGCTATCTGATGGTATCGGCTTCATGATTGGAAGTTTAACCGCACGCATCTTCGCTATTTTCTGGCTCACGCTGGCGCTGGTGTTGATGCTGGTTCTGATGCTGCCTAAGCTGGACTCGCGCCAGATGACCGAGCTGCTGGAGAGCGAGCAACGTCAGGGCATCATGATTGAACAGCACGTCGAGGCCGAACTGGCGAACGATCCGCCAAACGACCTGATGTGGTGGCGTCGTCTGTTTCGCGCCATCGATAAGTGGGCTCCGCCGGGCCAGCGTTTGCTGCTGGTCACCAGCGAAGGTCGCGTTATCGGTGCCGAACGCAACGAAATGCAGATTATCCGCAACTTTATCGGCCAGGCGGATAACGCCGACCATCCGCAGAAAAAGCGCTATGGTCGTCTGGAAATGGTCGGGCCTTTTTCCGTCAGGGATGGAGAAGATAACTACCAGCTCTATCTGATTCGTCCTGCCAATACGTCACAATCAGACTTCATCAATCTGCTGTTCGACCGGCCGCTACTGCTGCTGATCGTCACGATGTTAGTCAGCGCCCCGCTGCTGCTATGGCTGGCGTGGAGCCTGGCGAAACCCGCGCGTAAGCTCAAAAATGCCGCCGATGAAGTCGCCCAGGGCAACCTGCGTCAGCATCCGGAGCTGGAAGCCGGTCCGCAGGAGTTTTTAGCCGCCGGGACCAGTTTTAACCAGATGGTGACCGCGCTGGAGCGCATGATGTCCAGCCAGCATCGTCTGCTGTCCGATATCTCGCACGAACTGCGCACGCCGCTGACCCGCCTGCAGTTAGGCACCGCATTGCTGCGCCGCCGCAGCGGGGAAAGCAAAGAGCTGGAGCGGATTGAGATGGAAGCGCACCGGCTGGATAGCATGATCAACGACCTGCTGGTGATGTCGCGCAATCAGGCGAAAACCGCGCTGGTCAGCGAAACGGTGAAAGCCAACCAGCTGTGGGGCGAGGTGCTGGATAACGCCGCCTTTGAAGCCGAACAGATGGGGAAATCGTTCGCCGTCGAGTATCCGCCGGGGCCGTGGCCGCTGTACGGTAACCCCAATGCCCTGGAAAGCGCGCTGGAGAATATCGTGCGTAACGCGCTGCGCTACTCGCATACTAAAATTTCGGTAAGCTTCTCAGTGGATAAAGACGGCATCACGGTGAACGTCGATGATGACGGCCCGGGCGTGAGTCCGGAGGATCGCGAGCAGATTTTCCGTCCGTTCTACCGTACCGATGAGGCGCGCGACCGCGAGTCTGGCGGTACCGGCCTGGGGCTGGCGATTGTCGAGGCGGCGATTCAACAGCATCGCGGTTGGGTGAAGGCCGACGACAGCCCGCTGGGCGGCCTGCGCTTAACCCTCTGGCTGCCGCTGTACAAGCGCACCTGATCCCCCCGGCCTGGCTTCGCCGGGCCGGGTTCGAAACGGGTAGCCCGGATAAGGCGCAACGCGCCGCCATCCGGGAACGCGCACGGAAGCGCTATTTTCCCCACAATCTCCGCGAATTATTTTCGATCTTCCCGCTCAGGCGCCGTTTCTGCATGGTACGGCTCCAGCTCACCGACAGCCCCGCCGCGGAGAGCAGACGGTGGTACTGCTCATCATCAAACGGCATCTGCCAGGCGATGGCGCCCGCTTCGTGAACGCTCACGTCGCTGAGCCGGGAAACCAGCGCCAGCGGCGCATCGCTGGACACCTGCCCGCCCGCCACCACCCGATACAGCCAGCCGGTTTTGCCGCTGTTTTGCATAAGCTGCGCCATATCGCTGACGGCAAAGTGATAGTTGAGCTTGAAGCACGGCGATCGCGGCTGCGTGACCTGAATCAGCGCTTCTCCCCAGCGGAAGATATCGCCAATGTAGACGTTTTTTTCGGTCAGCCCTTCGGTCGAGAGATTTTCGCCAAACGCCGGGGCGCAGAAAAGATCCGCCTGCTGCGGAAGCTCACGGGCCCAGTGGGCGTAGTGTTCACGGGGATAGTGGCACAGCGCGCGGTCCGGCCCGCCGTGAATTTTCTTCTCCGCCTGCTCATCGCCCTCCAGCCCCAAATCGCCGAGGGTCAGTTCACCATCGACCTGAATTTTACCGATGGCGCTTGGACGGCTGCCGTCATAATCCCTTACCTTGCCCACAAAGACATTCACCGGATAGTGCATCGCTGCTCCTTTGCTGCGGATATAAAAAAAGCGAGTCATCAGACTCGCTTCTCGCTCAGCACAATGCAACCTTATTTTTTGGCGGCAAAACGCGCTGCGGCTTCGTCCCAGTTCACCACGTCCCAGAACGCTTTGATGTAGTCCGGGCGGCGGTTCTGGAATTTCAGGTAGTAAGCGTGTTCCCACACGTCCAGGCCGATAATCGGGAAGCCGGAAGCGCCGGAGATCGCTTCGCCCATCAGCGGGGAGTCCTGGTTAGCGGTAGAAACCACCGCCAGCTTGTCGCCTTTCAGCACCAGCCACGCCCAGCCGGAGCCGAAACGGGTCGCCGCCGCTTTTTCAAATTCCGCTTTGAAGTTGTCAACGGAACCGAAATCACGCTCGATAGCCGCTTTCAGGTCGCCCTGCAGGGTGGTACCGGTTTTCAGGCCTTTCCAGAACAGGCTGTGGTTAGCGTGGCCGCCTGCGTTGTTACGCAGCACGGTTTTTTTGTCTGCCGGCAGCTGATCCAGTTTGGTAATCAGCTCTTCTGCGGACAGGCTCGCGAACTCAGGCAGGCTTTCCAGCGCTGCGTTAGCGTTATTTACGTAGGTCTGGTGGTGTTTAGTGTGATGGATTTCCATCGTCTGCTTGTCAAAATGCGGTTCCAGGGCGTCATAAGCGTACGGCAGGGCAGGCAGTGTATAACTCATAATCATCTCCATTATTGTCGAGCGGCGGAAAGTGTTAATGCCGCGTAAGCAGTTGGTTCATTATAGTTAATTAAATGATATTGAAAACGCTTATCAATGCCGTATTTTTAATAAGGTTATAACAACGGGTAATAGATGTCGTTTTGTGATACAGAACAACTAATTAAGTTTTTGGTTGCCAGGTTCAGGCTTCGGGTGGCAACAGCTTAAAGGCGGAAAAACTGACCGATTTTTACACTCATCGGGTCGGAAGAAGATTTATCCGATAAAAAATAGATGAGGATAAAATCAATGAATCACGCGATTACGATGGGTATTTTTTGGCATTTGATAGGTGCGGCCAGTGCAGCCTGTTTCTATGCCCCGTTCAAGAAAGTTAAACATTGGTCCTGGGAAACCATGTGGTCTATCGGCGGTATTGTCTCCTGGCTGATCCTCCCCTGGGCCATCAGCGCCATGCTGCTGCCCGATTTCTGGGCCTATTACGGTTCTTTTAACGCCTCCACTCTGCTGCCCGTTTTCCTGTTCGGCGCCATGTGGGGTATCGGTAATATCAACTACGGCCTGACGATGCGTTACCTGGGGATGTCGATGGGGATCGGCATCGCCATTGGTATCACGCTGATTGTCGGCACGTTAATGACGCCGATTCTTAACGGTCAGTTTGATGTTCTCATTAACACTAAAGGCGGCCAGATGACGCTGCTCGGCGTGCTGGTCGCGGTGATTGGCGTGGGTATCGTCACCCGTGCAGGCCAGCTGAAAGAGCGCAAAATGGGCATCAAAGCCGAAGACTTCAACCTGAAAAAGGGGCTGTTGCTGGCGGTGATGTGCGGCATCTTCTCGGCCGGTATGTCGTTCGCCATGAACGCCGCCAAGCCGATGCATGAAGCCGCCGCCGCGCTCGGCGTTGATCCGCTCTACACCGCGCTGCCAAGCTATGTGGTGATTATGGGCGGCGGCGCGCTGGTCAACCTCGGCTTCTGCTTTATCCGTCTGGCAAAAGTAAAAAACCTGTCGATAAAAGCCGACTTCTCGCTGGCAAAACCGCTCATTATCAGCAATATCCTGCTTTCGGCGTTAGGCGGCCTGATGTGGTATCTGCAGTTCTTTTTCTACGCCTGGGGCCACGCCAGCATTCCGGCGCAGTACGACTACATGAGCTGGATGCTGCATATGAGCTTCTACGTGCTGTGCGGCGGCCTGGTGGGTCTGATACTGAAAGAGTGGAACAACGCCGGTCGTCGTCCGGTGGGCGTCCTCAGCCTCGGCTGCGTGGTGATTATTATCGCCGCCAATATCGTTGGTCTGGGAATGGCGAACTAGCGTCGTCAGGCGGCGGTGCGACTGCGCTGCCGCCACTGCCCCGGCGTCATGCCTATCTCGCGGTTAAACACCACCGAAAAGTAGTTGCTGTCTTCAAACCCGCACTGCATCGCCACTTCGCCAATCAGCCGTTCGGTATGCTGCAGCAGATACTGCGCGTGACAGATGCGCAGCTGGCGCAGGTAGTGGTTGATGGTCATCCCCGTCTGCTGACGAAACTGCTGGCGCAGCGCGCGTTCGCTGCACCCTTCGCGCTCGCAAAAACGGTCAAGAAAGAAAGGACGATTGAGGCTGCCCGCCAGTTCGGTGAGCAGCTTATCGAGCAGCGCTTCGCTTTGGGTTGCCGCCAGATTATCGGTGGCGTAGCGATAGCGCTGAAGAATAAGCACCAGCTGCGCAAACAGCAGTTCGGCCATATTATTGGCCTGCGCATCGCTGCGGCTGCTTTCATGCTCCAGCTGGGTAATCACCTGCCTGACCTGGGCCATGCCGCTGCTGCCAATCCGCCAGTGCGGAACCCACGGGGTGCCGAACAGGCCGGGAATGTGCGCCGCCCAGTCAAAGTTAAGCCGCAGCCGGTCCGGGCAATAAATGACGTTTTGCAGGACGAGATCGTTCACCGAGGCGTAGGAGTGTTTATCTTCCGCGCGGATATAGAACAGATCGCCGCGGGTAATGCGCCACGGGCGATCGTTCAGGACGTGCAGGCCGTTACCCCGCCACACCAGCACCAGTTCGCAGAACTCATGGGTGTGCTCGGCGAAGACGTTTTGCGGATAGCGATCCGCCACCGCCACCGCCTGAGCGGGAGAGGCAAAAAATTCATCTTTGCGAAGAATCAGCTGACCTGCCACGACATCAACTCCGGACGTGAATAACGTTTCATTATTCGCGTTTATGTCTGTCAAAACGTTGACTGCTCTCCCGTTACTGAAGAATGGCGTCGCGCCCCTGGCGAATATCGCGCGGAGACCAGTCAAACTCGCGGCGGAAAAGCGTCGAAAAGTGGTTACTGTCGCCGAATCCGCAGCGATAGGCGATATCGGTCACGCTATCATCGCTATGGCGCAGCAGATGGCGCGCTTTCATCAACCGCACCCGATTCAGATAGCGCTGCGGCGTCAGCCCGGTTTGCTGTTTTAACTGACGGTGCAGGGTTCGCAAGGAGAGCGAAAAGCGCGCCGCCACCTCTTCCCAGCAGATATCCTCGGCAAAATGGTCTTCCAGCCAGGCCATCAAATGGTTGAGCCGCGCGTCGTTGTTGGCGGCCCCTTCGGCGAGGCTGCTTTTACGCAGGTGCACCAGCAGCTGCATAAATAAAATCTCGCGGCTGGCGATGGCGTGCATATCCGCATCCGCGCCAACGTTCTCCATCTGCTCCACAATCTGGCGCACCTGCTGCAACGCATTCTGATTCACCCGCCAGTGCGAGAGGTAGTTCCCCTCCTGCTCCTGCGGCAACAGCGCGTTCAGGCCGGACAAAAAGCGAAACGCGTCCGGCGCGCGATAGAGCACGTTAGTCAGGCATAAATTATCCGTGTGCTCGTAGAGATGGCGATCGTGATCGCGGATAAAGCAGACCGAGCCGCCGCTGATGGTGTAGGGCTGGCCGTTGAAAACGTGAATCCCGGTGCCGTGCTCCACAATAACAATCTCATGAAAATCATGGTGATGCTCAGGAAAAGCGGATTGCGGGAGCCGCGGCTCAATGGCGACAGCTGAAACGCCGGACTTAAAGAAATCCACACTGTGCAACATAGTCATAGCCGCTCCTCGAGATGAGAAAAGTTATCAATCAGTGGAGCAAATAGTAATTAAGGGTCGGCGATCCGGCCTTCAATTTTTGACCGCAAAATTCGTAAAGCCTGCCGCTTTTTCAAGAAATGACGGGAAAGTTCGGGAACTGCGGACAACATCACATCCCTCACCCCAGCGCGGAGAAAACGAAACTGTGACCTCCCTCACGGTCACCTTTGCTTTCTTGCCAGCGGCCAATTTTCCCTGTCAGTAACAAGAAGGTGAGCCCGACGCGACTTTTTTAGACTGTATGCAATGATTTTCACAAGGATCTTCCCATGAGTTTTCGTCATTGTGTCGCCGTCGATTTAGGCGCCTCCAGCGGGCGGGTGATGCTCGCCGGTTATCAGCCCGGTCAGCAAACGCTGGCGCTGCGTGAAATTCACCGTTTTACCAATAGCCTGCAAAAGGTGGATGGCTTCGACTGCTGGGATCTCGATAGCCTGGAAGGGGAAATTCGCCGCGGTCTGGAGAAGGTCTGCGAACAGGGCATCCTGATCGACAGCATCGGCATCGATACCTGGGGCGTGGATTATGTCCTGCTGGATAAAGCGGGTCAGCGCGTCGGCCTGCCGGTTTCCTATCGCGACTCCCGCACCCAGGGCCTGATGCGCCATGCCGAAGAGCAGCTGGGCCGGGCGGAGATCTATCGCCGCAGCGGTATTCAGTTTCTGCCGTTTAATACCCTTTATCAGCTGCGCGCGCTGGTTGAACAGCAGCCGGAACTGGTCAGCCAGGCCGCGCACGCGCTGCTGATCCCGGACTACTTTAGCTTCCGCCTGACCGGCAACATGAACTGGGAATACACCAACGCCACCACCACGCAGCTGGTCAACATCAACAGCGATAGCTGGGACGAAGATCTGCTGAACTGGAGCGGCGCGCCGCGCGACTGGTTCGGAACGCCGACCCATCCCGGCAACGTTATTGGCCACTGGATTTGCCCGCAGGGCAATAACATCCCGGTGGTCGCCGTCGCCAGCCACGATACCGCCAGCGCGGTTATCGCCTCGCCGCTGGCCAGCAAAAACGCCGCGTATCTCTCTTCCGGCACCTGGTCGCTGATGGGCTTTGAAAGCAAAACCCCCTGCACCAGCGATGCGGCGCTAAGGGCCAATATCACCAACGAAGGCGGTGCCGAAGGCCGCTATCGGGTGCTGAAAAATATTATGGGCCTGTGGCTGCTGCAGCGGGTGCTCAAGGAGCAAAACGTCGGCGACCTGCCGGCGCTGATCGCGCGTACCGCTGCGCTTCCGGCCTGCCGCTTCGTCATTGACTGCAACGATGACCGCTTTATCAACCCGGACAACATGAGCGCGGAAATCCAGGCCGCCTGCCGCGAAGCCGGGCAGCCGGTTCCCGATACCGACGCCGAGCTGGCGCGCTGTATTTTTGACAGCCTGGCGCTGCTCTACGCCCGGGTGCTCAACGAGCTGGCGGCGCTGCGCGGTCAGCCGTTCAGCCAGCTGCATATTGTCGGCGGCGGCTGCCAGAACGAACTGCTCAACCAGCTGTGCGCCGACGCCTGCGGCATCACCGTGACCGCCGGCCCGATTGAGGCCTCCACCCTGGGCAATATCGGCATTCAGCTGATGACCCTGGACGAGCTGCACAACGTCGATGAATTCCGTCAGGTGGTGCGGCAAAACTACGCCCTCACCACCTTTACCCCCAATCCTGAAAGTGAAATTGCCCGCTTCGTCGCGCAGTTTCAGCCACAACAGACCAAGGAGCTTTGCGCATGACCACTCAACTTGAACAAGCCTGGGAAATTGCCAAACAGCGCTACGCCAGCGTCGGCGTGGACGTCGAGGAGGCCTTGCGCCAGCTGGATCGCCTGCCCGTTTCCATGCACTGCTGGCAGGGCGATGACGTCGTCGGTTTCGAAAACCCGGAAGGAAGCCTGACCGGCGGTATTCAGGCCACCGGCAACTACCCGGGTAAAGCGCGTAACGCCAGCGAGCTGCGCGCCGACCTTGAGCAGGCGCTGAGCCTGATCCCCGGGCCAAAACGTCTGAACCTGCACGCGCTCTATCTCGAATCCGACGCGCCGGTGCCGCGTAATGAAATTAAGCCGGAGCACTTTAAAAACTGGGTTGAGTGGGCGAAAGCCAACAAGCTGGGGCTCGATTTTAACCCCTCCTGCTTCTCGCATCCGCTAAGCGCCGACGGCTTTACGCTGTCGCACGCCAACGATGAAATCCGCCAGTTCTGGATCGATCACTGCAAGGCCAGCCGCCGTATTTCCGCTTACTTCGGCGAGCAGCTGGGCACGCCGTCGGTAATGAATATCTGGATCCCGGACGGCATGAAGGATATTACCGTTGACCGCTTCGCGCCGCGCCAGCGCCTGCTGAACGCGCTCGATGAAGTGATCAGCGAGAAGCTGGACCCGGCGCACCACATTGATGCCGTCGAGAGCAAACTGTTCGGTATCGGCGCGGAAAGCTACACCGTCGGCTCCAATGAGTTCTATATGGGCTACGCCACCAGCCGCCAGACCGCCCTGTGCCTGGATGCCGGCCACTTCCACCCGACGGAGGTCATCTCCGACAAAATCTCCGCCGCCATGCTCTATATCCCGCGCCTGCTGCTGCACGTCAGCCGTCCGGTACGCTGGGACAGCGACCACGTGGTGCTGCTGGATGACGAAACCCAGGCCATCGCCAGCGAAATCATCCGTCACGATCTGTTCGACCGCGTGCATATCGGTCTCGATTTCTTCGACGCTTCGATTAACCGCATCGCGGCGTGGGTGATTGGCACGCGCAATATGAAGAAAGCGCTGCTGCGCGCCCTGCTGGAACCGACCGCCCAGCTGCGTCAGCTGGAGCTCGACGGCGATTACACCGCCCGCCTGGCGCTGCTGGAAGAGCAGAAGTGCCTGCCGTGGCAGGCCATCTGGGAGATGTACTGTCAGCGTCACGATACGCCGGCAGGCAGCCAGTGGCTGGATAACGTACGCGCTTATGAAAATGCGGTTCTGAGCCAGCGCGGGTAATGCCCGGACGTTCCCCGGGTCGCGGCCGGGCTACGAACTGGTAGCCCGGATAAGCCGTTTACGGCGCAATCCGGGGGCTCGCACATATTCAGGGCGAGGGGCCAACCCCGCGCCGAATCAACAGGAAAGACAAGACTATGCAGACCATTATCGACGCCTGGTTCGTCCAGGGCATGATTAAAGCCACTTCCGACGCCTGGCTGAAAGGCTGGGACGAGCGCAACGGCGGCAACCTGACGCTGCGCCTGGACGAAGCGGATATCGAACCCTACGCGGCGGATTTCCACGCTAAACCGCGCTATATCGCCCTGAGCCAGCCGATGCCGACGCTGGCTAACCAGCCGTTTATCGTCACCGGTTCCGGTAAATTCTTCCGTAACGTCCAGCTCGACCCGGCGGCGAACCTCGGGGTGGTGAAAGTCGACAGCGACGGCGCGGGATACCATATTCTTTGGGGCCTGACCAACGATGCGGTGCCAACATCCGAGCTGCCGGCGCACTTCCTGTCGCACAGTGAGCGCATCCGGCTGACCAACGGTAAAGACCGGGTGATCATGCACTGCCACGCCACCAATCTGATCGCCCTGACCTACGTGCTGGAGAACAACAGCGATCTGTTTACCCGCAAGCTGTGGGAAGGGAGTACCGAATGCCTGGTGGTCTTCCCGGACGGCGTCGGCATCCTGCCGTGGATGGTGCCGGGCACCGACGAAATCGGCCAGGCCACCGCCGAGGCGATGCAGAAACATTCGCTGGTGCTGTGGCCGTTCCACGGCGTTTTCGGCAGCGGCCCCAATCTGGACGAAACCTTCGGCCTGATCGATACCGCTGAGAAATCCGCCGAGGTGCTGGTGAAAGTTTACTCAATGGGCGGGATGAAACAAACCATCACCCGCGAAGAGCTGGTCGCCCTTGGCAAACGCTTCAACGTTCAACCCCTGCAGTCCGCGTTAGACCTTTATCCATAACAACATCGCGCCCCGCTCACCGAGACGGGGCGAAAAAATCACCTGCAAACCCTACAAACTAACTCATGTGGAGTAAAAGCAATGAAAACAAACACAAGCTTGATCCTCACCGTTGCCATCCTGGCGTTGTCCGGTTCCGCTTTAGCCGAAGTCAAAATCGCCCTCGTGGCGAAATCATTGGGAAATGGATTCTTCGAAGCAGCGAACGTCGGCGCGCAGGAAGCGGCCAAAGAGTTAGGCGATGTCAAAGTGATCTATACCGGCCCGACCACCACCACCGCCGAAGCGCAGATCGAAGTGCTGAATGGTTTGATCGCCCAGGGGGTGGATGCGATCGCCATTTCCGCTAACGATCCCGACGCCGTGGTGCCGGTACTGAAAAAAGCGATGCAGCGCGGCATTAAGGTGGTCTCCTGGGACTCCGGCGTCGCGCCGGCGGGCCGCCAGATCCATCTTAACCCGTCCAATAACGCGCTGATTGGCGAAACCAACGTTAAGCTCGCCGCCGATGCGCTGAAGGCGCTGAACGTGGAAAAAGGCGATGTGGCGATTTTAAGCGCCACCCCAACCTCCACCAACCAGAACATCTGGATTGAGGAGATGAAAAAGGTGCTGCCGCAGTACCCGTCCGTCAATCTGGTGACCGTCGCCTACGGGGACGATCTGTCGGATAAAAGCTACCGCGAAGCGGTGGGCCTGCTGAAGTCATACCCTGACCTGAAAGTGATTGTTTCGCCTTCGTCGGTGGGGATCGTGGCCGCCGCGCAGGCGGTAAAAGATCAGGGCAGAATCGGCAAGGTCTACGTTACCGGGCTGGGGCTACCGTCGGAAATGGCCGGGGCGATTAAATCCGGCGCCAGCAAAAGCTTCGCCATCTGGAACCCGATTGACCTCGGCTACGCCGCCACGTATCTGGCCGACGATTTAGTCAAAGGCACGGCGACCAAAACCGAAGCCAACATGGGCAAGCTGGGCAAAGTGAAGCTGGACGCCGACGGTAGCGGCGCGATGGCCGAACCGTTCGTCTACGATGCGAGCAACATCGATACGTTCTCGAAAATTTTCTAACCCTGTTTCCTCACTCCGGCCCTCTTCCAAAAAGAGAGGGAGAAAGTCAGGCCCTCTGCGCACTGCTGCCAGCGAGCACTGAACGGTTCCCTCGCCCCTTTGGGGAGAGGGTTAGGGTGAGGGGTGATTTTACGGAGAACTATCATGTCAGCATCCACCCCACTGCTGTCGCTGAAGGGCATCACCAAGATTTTTCCCGGTGTGCGCGCCCTTGAAAACGTACAGCTCGATCTCTGGCCCGGCAAAGTGACCGCTTTAATCGGCGAAAACGGCGCGGGGAAATCGACGCTGGTCAAAGTGATGACCGGCATTTATCAGCCCGAAGAGGGCGAGATTCTCTATAAAGCGATCCCTATCCAACTGCCGAACCCGGAGTCGGCGCATAAGGTCGGGATCACCGCGATTCATCAGGAAACCGTGCTGTTCGACGAACTCTCGGTCACCGAAAATATCTTCGTCGGCCAGTATCTGCATCGCGGCCTGCTGAAGAAGCTCGACTGGCCCGCCATGCACCGCAAAGCCAGCGAAATTCTCACCCGCCTCGAGGTACAGATTGACCCGCGCGCGACGCTGAAAACCCTCAGTATCGCCCAGCGCCATATGGTCGCCATCGCCCGGGCGCTCTCCTTTGAAGCTCAGGTGGTGATCCTCGATGAGCCGACCGCCGCGCTCTCGCAGCATGAAATTCTGGAGTTCTATCAGATCGTTGAGCGCCTGAAGCAGGACGGCAAAGCGATCCTGTTTATTTCGCATAAGTTCGATGAGATTTTCGAGCTGGCGGACTACTACACCATTCTGCGCGACGGCGTGTACGTCAGCTCCGGTGCGATTAACGACATCACCGAAGAGCGGATGGTGGCGATGATGGTGGGCCGCGCGATTACCCAAACCTACCCGAAAGTCGATTGTATCCCAGGGGAAACGGTGCTGGAGGTGAAAGACCTCTGCCACCCCACCGAGTTCGCCCATATCAGCTTCAGCCTGCGCAAAGGGGAGATCCTTGGCTTTTACGGGCTGGTGGGCGCCGGGCGCACCGAGCTGATGCAGGCGCTCTCCGGAGTCTCGCATCCCTCTTCCGGCGATATCGTGCTGAAGGGAAAACCGATGCACTTTCGCCAGCCGGCCGACGCGATCGGCGCCGGTATCGTCTGCGTGCCGGAAGAGCGGCAGAAGCAGGGAGCAATTATCGCCCTGCCGATCGCCCAGAACATCAGCCTGCCGCAGCTCAGCAAACTGAACCCCGGCGGCGTGCTTAACGACGCCCGCGAATGGCGGCTGGCGGACGAGTACGCCTCGCGCCTGCAGGTTAAGGCCTTTAGCTGGCGGCAGGCGGTGGAAACCCTTTCCGGCGGCAATCAGCAAAAAGTGGTGATCGGCAAATGGCTGGCGACCCATCCCGAGGTGATTATCCTCGACGAACCGACTAAAGGCATCGATATCGGCTCCAAAGCGGCGGTGCACCAGTTTATGTCCGAGCTGGTCAGCCAGGGGCTGGCGGTCATTATGGTCTCTTCGGAGCTGCCGGAAGTGATGGGCATGGCCGACCGGATTATCGTGATGCACGAAGGGCTGATGGTGGCCGAGTATCGCGCCGGTGAAGCGACGGCGGAAACCATCGTCAGCGCCGCCAGCGGCGCCGGTCGGGAGGCAGCGTAATGGGTAAACAGTTGCTTAAACACCGCGAAGCGTTGCTGGCGGCGGTGATCGTTTTGCTGATCGGCGCTATCGGCAGCCGGGCGCCGTCGTTCGTCTCGCCGGGCAATCTGGTGGAGATGTTTAACGACACCGCCATTCTGATCGTCCTCGCCCTCGGCCAGATGATGGTACTGCTCACCAAAGGCATCGATCTGTCGATGGCCGCCAATCTGGCGCTGACCGGGATGATCGTCGCGCTGCTCAACGCCCACTATCCGGGTATCCCGGTGGCGGCGCTGCTGGCGCTGGCGACCCTGCTTGGCCTGCTGATGGGGATGATTAACGGCCTGCTGGTCTGGCGGCTCGGCATTCCGGCCATCGTGGTCACGCTGGGCACCATGAGTATTTATCGCGGGATTATCTTCCTGCTTTCCGACGGCGGCTGGGTTAACTCGCACCAGATGAGCGCCGATTTTCTCGGCCTGCCGCGCGCCTCGCTGCTGGGGCTGCCGCTGCTGAGCTGGTGCGCCATCGCCGCGCTGCTGCTGGTGGGCTATTTCCTCCGCTACAGCCGCACCGGCCGGGCCTTGTACACCGCGGGCGGCAACGCGACGGCGGCGTACTACACCGGGATTAACGCCGGGAAAATGCAGTTTGTCAGCTTCTGCCTCTCCGGCGCGCTGGCCGGGTTCTGCGGCTATCTGTGGATCTCGCGCTTCGCCGTCGCCTATGTCGATGTCGCCAACGGTTTTGAACTGCAGGTGGTCGCCGCCTGCGTCATCGGCGGCATCAGCACCATGGGCGGAACCGGTCGCGTGCTCGGCTGCCTGTGCGGCGCGCTGTTCCTCGGCGTTATCAATAACGCGCTGCCGGTGATTGGCATTTCGCCGTTCTGGCAAATGGCCATTTCCGGCGCGGTGATCGTCATTGCGGTGCTGCTTAACGAACGCGGTAATAAAGGTAGCGGACGATTAATCCTGCGCAACGCGGCGCTGGCGCGGCAGAAACAGGCGGTGAAATCATGAGCAAAATAATGATGTCTGAAGAGATGAAAAGCGCCCCGGCCGCGCCGTCGCCGCTGCGCCGCTTGCTGTGCTGGGAAGGGTTTCTGCTGGCGGTAACCCTGGCGGTATTCGTGGTTAACGCCCTGGCGTCACCCTACTTCCTTAATATCTGGAACCTGTCGGACGCCACGTTTAACTTTACCGAAAAAGCGATCATCGTGCTGCCGATGGCGATGCTGATTATCGCCAGAGAGATCGACCTTTCGGTAGCCTCGACGATGGCGCTGAGCTCAACGGCGATGGGCTTCTGCGCGGCGGCGGGTATGGATACGCCGCTGCTGGTGGCCGTCGGGCTGGGCGTGGGGCTGCTGTGCGGCCTGTTCAACGGTATCCTGGTGACGCGCTTTAACCTGTCGTCGATTGTGATCACCATCGGCACCATGAGCCTGTATCGCGGAATAACCTACATTCTGCTGGGCGACAAGGCGCTCAATCACTACCCGGACAGCTTCGCCTGGTTCGGCCAGGGCTACGTGTGGGGGGCGCTCTCTTTTGAGTTCGCGCTGTTTATCCTCCTCGCCGCCGCCTTTACCTTCCTGCTGCATAAAACCAACTTTGGTCGCCGGACCTACGCCATCGGCAATAACCCGACCGGAGCTTGGTTCTCCGGAATCAACGTCAAGCGCCACAATCTGGTGCTGTTCGCGCTGGTCGGGCTGATGGCCGGGCTGGCGGCGGTCCTGCTGACCTCGAGGCTCGGCAGCACCCGCCCGACGCTGGCGATGGGCTGGGAGCTGGCGGTCGTCACGATGGCGGTGCTCGGCGGCGTCAATATTCTCGGCGGCTCCGGCAGCATGGTGGGGGTGATTATCGCCGCCTTCCTGATGGGGCTGGTGACGTTTGGCCTGAGCCTGCTCAACGTGCCGGGGATCGTGATGTCGATCATTATCGGCGCGATGCTGATCGTGGTGATCTCGCTGCCGATTATTACCCGGCGGATGATGCAGCGAAGACGAATTTAATTTCCCCTTCCCCCTAATCTGACCGGTACGTGTAGCCCGGGTAAGGCGCCAGCCGCGACCCGGGGGCGGGTGAAGGGAAACGGATTACCCAAAATCAACATTAAGGAGAATTATCATGAGTTTTATGTTGGCACTGCCCAAAATCAGCCTCCACGGCGCGGGCGCAATCGGCGATATGGTCAAGCTGGTGGCGGGTAAACGCTGGGGCAAAGCGCTGATCGTCACCGACGGTCAGCTGGTGAAGCTGGGGCTGCTCGACAGCCTGTTTACCGCCCTGGATGAACAGCAGATGTCTTACCATCTGTTTGACGAGGTGTTCCCTAACCCAACGGAAGCGCTGGTGCAAAAAGGCTACGCGGCGTATCGCGAGGCCGGGTGTGATTACCTTATCGCCTTCGGCGGCGGCAGCCCGATTGATACCGCCAAAGCGATAAAAATCCTCACCGCCAACCCGGGGCCATCGACCGCCTACTCCGGCGTCGGCAAAGTGAAAAACGCCGGCGTGCCGCTGGTGGCCATCAACACGACCGCCGGTACCGCGGCGGAGATGACCAGCAACGCGGTTATTATCGACGCCGAGCGCCAGGTAAAAGAGGTGATTATCGACCCCAATATCATTCCCGATATCGCCGTCGATGACGCCAGCGTGATGCTGGATATCCCGCCATCCATTACCGCCGCCACCGGCATGGACGCGCTGACCCACGCCATTGAAGCCTTTGTTTCCGTGGGCGCGCATCCGCTGACCGATGCCAACGCCCTGGAAGCGATTCGCCTGATCAACCTGTGGCTGCCGCAAGCCGTCGACGATGGACACCACCTTGAAGCCCGCGAGCAGATGGCGTTTGGCCAGTATCTGGCGGGCATGGCGTTTAACAGCGCCGGTCTCGGCCTGGTGCACGCGCTGGCCCATCAGCCGGGCGCTACCCACAACCTGCCGCACGGCGTGTGCAACGCTATCCTGCTGCCGATCATCGAAAACTTTAACCGGCCGAACGCGGTTGCCCGCTTCGCGCGCGTGGCGCAGGCGATGGGCGTCGATACCCGCGGTATGAGCGATGAAGCGGCCAGCATGGAGGCCATCAACGCCATCCGCGCGCTAAGCAAACGCGTCGGCATTCCGCAAGGCTTCAGCCAGCTTGGCGTCAGTAAAGCCGATATTGAAGGCTGGCTGGATAAAGCGCTGGCCGACCCGTGCGCGCCGTGCAATCCGCGCACCGCCAGCCGCGATGAAGTCCGCGAACTCTATCTGGAGGCATTATGATCCGCAAAGCTTTCGTGATGCAGGTAAACCCGGACGCGCATGAAGAGTATCAGCGCCGTCATAACCCCATCTGGCCGGAGCTGGAAGCGGTGCTGAAAGCCCACGGCGCGCACCACTACGCGATTTATCTCGATAAAGAGCGCCATCTGCTGTTCGCCACGGTGGAGATTGAATCCGAAGCGCGCTGGGACGCCGTCGCCGGCACCGAGGTGTGCCAGCGCTGGTGGCAGCATATGCGCGATGTGATGCCTGCCAATCCGGACAACAGTCCGGTAAGCGCGGAGCTTAAAGAGGTGTTTTATCTGGAGTAAAACTATGGCTGCCCCGTTGTGCTGAGCGGGGCAGCCGTTTCAAGCGCTTAGAAGAAGTACTTAAAGCGCACCCGCGCGCCGTAGCGATCGTCATCATCCCCCTGGCTCAGCTTCTCGTCGCTGTCGAGAATGGAGTAATAGGCGCCGAGATAGATATTAAAGTTCTGCATATTCATCACGTTCGGAATTTGATACGACGCGTGGAAGGTATGAATATTGTAGGTGCCTTCATCCTTAATCCAGCAGTCGTTATCGCAAATCACCCCGGCATAATCGCTGATTTTGTTATGCGCGTAGATATATCCCAGCTCGAAGCGCCGCCACAGCGCGTTCACCCCGGCGGTCAAATCCTGTTCGTTGCTGGCGTCCATATAAGCGGTGTTCAGATTAACCACCACCCCGTCCTCCGGGTCGCGCTTCAGGCCGTTCCAGGTCATGGTCAGGCCATAGCCGGTGCGCCCCGACTGATCGATAAAGTTGCCCTGGGCATCTTTATAGCCGTAGGCGTTCTGCACCACGTTCGCTTCCATGGCCGCGGCAACGGAAAATTCGTCTTTCGCCCATGACACCACCGGGCGCAAATAGGCGACGTTCTTTTTCTGCTCCATATCACGACCATGGTAGCCACCGTTGTCGTACAGCGACGTACCGTCTTCCAGCAGGGTGTTGAGCTCAAAATACCAGTTATCAAGCTGCTTGCTCAGCAGGAAGTTGCCGCCTGCGTCAGAGCGGCCGCGACCCTCTTTCATCATATAGATATAGCCATGGCCGTCGCTGTAGAGGTCGTTGGCGGTATTACCGGAGTGCTCGACGAAGGTGTCCTGATTCAGCGGGAACATATCGTACGCTTCAAAGCGCCCCACTTTCACCTTCCAGTCGTTCTCCTGACCAAAGAAGAAAACCGCATCGTCGAGGTTCATCGAGCCGGTCATATCCGCCAGCGGCTGGACAGAGAAACCGGCAAAATAGCCGTTATCCGTTTTGCGGATACCGTCGAAGCCGAGCAGGATACGGCCGTTTAAATCCCACTTATCGTAGGTGGGATCGCTGCCGACATCGGCGTTGGTCATCGCCAGCAGGCCGTGTTTGCTTTCCGCGTCCATGTTGAACTCCACGTCGCCGTAGATTTTCAGATCGCCATAGCCGGATAATTTCAGCTCCGGGACGCTAAGATTCTTTTTACTCTCCGCGGTTGCTGCCGCGCTGTTTACCGGCACACGGGTTTGCGCCGCCTGAATAGCGGCATTCTGCTTCGCCTGTAAATCCCGCACCTGGCCTTCCGCTACCGTCGCCCGGCTTTCCGCGGCGGCAAGCCGCGCTTCAAGCTGTTCCATTCGTTGTTCCAGCGTCAGTTGATTATTTTTCCCGACCGCCGATCCCGTTATTAAACACAAGCCTAGCGCTATTGATAATGTTGTTTTATTCATTTTTATTTTCCCAGAGGTAAAAGGTGGGATAAGGTGAATAAAAATATTCACCTTTTATATTTTGATTTTTATTTAGCAGAAGAATGAATGAAATAACGTGTAATCTGCCTCCTTAAATAACGTTATTCGCTATACGGATTAACAAACAGAGTGAATATTAATTTCCAGCAACCGGTGTCGCCCTGAAGGCATTACGCGCTCGGTCTATGACCACCTGTGCGTCACTGCCGCTATCAAGTATCGTGTTTTGCGCGGATTCTTTTTCTACCTGCACGGCGACCGCATCGAGTTCTTTTAACCTGGCCGTCGTCAGCAAAGCGCTGACCTGCGCCGCAAAGCAGGCATCCTCTTCGGAGGGCTGCGCCTGCGCCGCTGACGTCTCCGTGGTCGCCACGATATGGTTATTCGCAATATAATTCCCTTTGCCGGAAACAAGGCGAATGATGACCGGTTTTATTCCCTGCGGCTTGAGATACTGGACATCAATCGTTTCGGAAATATGATTAGCAATAACCGAATTATTACTGCCGTTTATATGCAGCAAGCCATAGGCATCATCCAGGCCGTTGTCATAGGCCTGCATCGGCGGCCAGGGTTCACGATCGCGCAAGAAATGGTTTGCCGAGATCAGATTCTCCGCACAGTTGTTCTCGAGAACGAGCATTCCTGGATAAAATGAATGGAATCGATTGCTGGTGATGCTAGAGCGGACCACGCCCGATAAGTGCACGCTGCTTGCGCCACGGGGGAAAATATTGTTGGTAGAAATCAATAACCCCCCGAAGTTTTGCGCGTAAATAGAATAGCCTTTATAGCCCGCGCCAATCAGGTTATCGGTTATTTTTGAAGCCTGCCCGGCGCCACGCAGCTCGATACAGTTACCGCATTCGGCGATAAAGTTATTATGGATCGCCATTGCATCGCTATTGTACGCGGTGAGGCCATGCTCCAGATAGATAAATCCCATCCCGGTAATGCGGAAAGCGTCCTGCGCGCTGGCGATATAAATCCCGGTTTTGCCGTTCGTATAGCTATTTTCCGGGTCGTTGTTTCCCAGCCCATCATCAACAAAGTGCAGACCATCGATACAGAAGTTTTCGAACGCCACCGAACTGATACGCGGCGCCCCGCTGCGTTTCACGTAAAATGCAGCGCCAGCGTGTTCTTCATCGCCGGGCTGCGGGCAGAGATCGACCAGGATACGGCTCCCGCCCGGCCATATATCGTGCAAATTCGCCCACTCGTCCGCCGGCGTATTAAAGCGAATGCTTGAGGAGACAAAACCATGCCCGGAACCCATAATTTTTAAATAACTGATATCAATTAAGACCTGCGTCTTCAGATGATAATCGCCGGGCGGAATATAAATCGCGGCGCCCGGTTTACCCCCGTCGTTAATATCGGTTTCAGTTTGTCGCGATTTAATATCGGCGAGAATACTGTTAATGACTTCGCCAATATCCTCATACGGGTTGCCGACGTGCCACTGCGTAACATCATAATAATTTTTACGTACCATGAAAACCGCCTCTAATGATAATAAGAAATCGAACATCAACGCTTAAATTTGACTTTGCTTATTCCTGCGAATACGTCGAGCGATATTGCGTAAGCTGTGCCGGCGCGCCGGAGAGCTGGATCCGGATGAGCTGACTGCATGAGTAATAGCGTCGCGTACCGCATACGCTGCCCTGATTTGCGAAGACCTCAACAATCCCGGCATCAAAACACAGGGTGACGTCGCTGACGCCGGCCACCGGCGCGCGGTAACGCCCATCGTCCCGGCCTTTTTCATATAGCGTCAGATTTTTACCCTCCTGTTCGAGGATGATTTGCTGGCCGTTATCGCCCGTTAACGTCAAACGGAAACCACCGGCAGGCATAAAGGTTACAATGCCGGCTTTACAGCCTTTCTCATTAACCCAGATATCACCGTCATCCAGCGCATGGCGGCTGACGACCAATGATTCCGGCGGCAGCTCCGGCATCATGCATAGCCGCTGCTGCGCATTGAGATGAAAGCGACGCGGGAGCGACATTTCCCCCGAGTAAGCGGAATCCACCGGTTTCTGGGTCGCCCAGTTATATAACCAGGCAAAGCCGATTCTTCGGTCGTCCTCGCCCCAGGTTTGCAGGGCGTAGAAATCCGTACCGAAATCTAAAGTCTGTAGCGGCTGCTCGGACGGCGTGAAATAGCCGTTCCGGAAAGTACCGGTCTGGGCAAAAAGCAAATTATGCCGCCCGGTTGTCGGCTCCGTATAGCCAACGACGCCGATAATTAATACCCATACGCCATCCAGGCAGAAGAAATCCGGGCATTCGACGCAGCGACCGCCGTTTTCGCGAAAATAGCCGGGAGCGACATACAGCACATGATGGAACGTCCAGCGTTCACTATCCGCAGAGTGAAAGAGCAGCATCGCCGGATCGCCGTTTACCGACGCGCCGAGGATCATATAAAAAGTGGCATCGGCCTCTTCGTACCACACTTTTGGATCGCGGAAATCGCAGTCCACGCCCGCAGGCAGGTCGGTTAAGACGGTTTTCACCCATTCCGGCTTATCGTAGTCGTCGTGCGCAACGGCCATTTTCTGCACTTCCCGGTAGCCGCGATACAGATCGTAAGCCGGGAGCCGTTCGGTATACCAGAAGCGGGTTTTTCCTTGTTTATCAATATACGCGCTGCCGGAAAACGCGCCGCCCGTCGCGCCCAGCGCCGAAAGATTCTGCTCTGGCTGGAGGAAAACTGGATAATGCCGCCAGTGATACAGATCGCGGCTCACCGCATGATTCCAGTGCATGGGGCCCCATTGGCTGGAGTGCGGATGATACTGGTAAAACAGATGCCACTCGCCGTTCTTGTAGTGCAGCCCGTTAGGGTCGTTCATCCAGCCGGTACGGGGCGAGAAATGCAATGCCGGACGCAGCGGCTCCCGCAGATACTCGTCAGCAATATCCTGACCGCTCATCAGGCGCAAATCCTGCCCGGCTGTCGCGATAAAGGTAACGCCGCGCGCGCGCAGTGAATCCGGATGCCAGGTGTAACAAAGCGATATCTCGCTATATTCCGGCAGCCACTCCAGGGTGGCAACGCCGTCCTGAAACGAGGTCCAGGTAAAATACTGGAAGTAGCGCGGCGCCTCCTGAATCTTAAATACAACCTGACCGTTCACGCGAATAGAAAACAGGGGTTGCGCCGCCGGTTCGGACGCTTTCAGCCACAAATCAATGCGCTGACCTTGTTTAATATTAAATGACAGGGACATCCTGAACCTCCTGTGGTTGACCGCGACCTTTTTCCAGCTCACGTTTTGCAAGATCCGTTTTGATTTTCTCAAGGAACGCGTTATTCAGCTTGAAGTAGCGCACCAGATACGCGCTGATGAAATAACTCACCATCGGCAGCAGTGAGAACATCATGATAATGCCTTGAATGGTCTGCGAATTTTGCTGCGGCTCATTCGCGACATAGCCGGTAAACGCCAGAATCCAGGCGACGATAGCGCCGGCGACCGCCAGCCCCATTTTGAGCATAAACAGGTTTCCCGCGAAGGAGATGCCGGTCAGGCGTTTACCAAATTTCCAGTCGCCGTAGTCATCGACATCGGACATCATTGCCCACAGAATGGGGCCAGACTGAATTAAATGCAGAACGTTAATAATGATGAATAGCGTCATCAGCGGGGTCAGGGATTGCGGATCAACAAACCACAGCGCAAATGAGAGAATGCCGAGAATAATATTAATAATGCGGAACAGCGCCAGCTTATCAAAGCGATCGGTCAGCGGTTTGGCAAGCACGCTGCCCAGCATATTACAGGCCACGCCCAGCGCCATAAAGAAGGTAATAAATCCGACCGACTCTTTCATGACGTAAGTAGCATAATAGATAGTGACGCCGCCGCGGATAAATGCCGGGAAAACGTTCAGGAAGGTAATAGTGATCATCAAGAGCCACTGATCGTTTTTGATAATATCCCGCAGGTCTTTCTTCAACGACTCGTTTTGCTTAACCGACACCACCCGCTCTTTAATGCTGGAAAAGCAGAACAGGAACATCAGCGTTGCCGCGCCGCCCATAATGATCATGGTTAGCTGGAAACCTGAGGCGCGGTCGCCGTTACCCAGCCAGTCCGTTAACGGCAGAATAGAGGAGGAGATAATTAATGTTGCCAGGCCATTAAGGAAAAAGCGCCACGACAGGCAGCCCATGCGCTCTTTCTGATTGAGCGTAATGACGCCGCCGACCGAGCAATAGGGAATATTAATCGCGGTATAAATCAGCGACATGACCAGATAGGTAACCCAGGCATAGATAATCTTGCCGTTCATGCTCAGTTCTGGGGTCGTGAACATCAGTACCGCGCCCAGACCAAACGGAAACGCCATCCATAATATCCATGGACGGAATTTTCCCCAGCGCGTCACGGTGCGGTCGCAGATGGCCCCCATCAGCGGATCGCTAAAAGCGTCAAAGATGCGGATAACCAGGAATAATGTGCCCACCACCCCGGCGTTCAGGCCATATACATCGGTATAAAACCACGTAAGATAGAGGGCCAGTACGCTCCATATCATTCCTGAACCAGCGTCACCCATGCCGTAGCCGATCTTCTCCCTCAGCCCCAGCTTTTCATAAGCGCTTGGCTTTTCCATTGCGGTAGCAGACATAAATATACCTATTTTTTGTTAAAAGGAGCCCATGGCGCCAAATGTCGCGCCATTTCTAAACATAAATCCCTTACAGGGAAGTAATATTAATTTTTACGCTGCTCTCACGAATAATTAACCGCGAGACAATTTCGTGCATTTCAATACTGTCCGGCTGCTGTTGATGTTTCACCATCTGAAACGCGAGGTGAGCAATTTCATTTACCGGCTGTGCAACGCTGGTGATTTTTTTAGTTTGCGCCAGCAGGGTATTATCAAAGCTGGCAATTGCAATATCTTCAGGAACGGAGATGCCCTTTTCTTTTAGCCCATCGATAATATAGTTTGCCGCAATATCGTTATACACTAACAGACAGGTACAGGTTCGCGTCGGCTCGCTGAGTTTCTCGATAATGTCATCAAGAATACTAATATGGCCTGATATCTTTTCACCCTCGCCTTTGGCTATCCAGAACGAATTATCTCTAGCAAGCTTTAAACCGTGACTCGCTATTTTTTTGCTGTACGACGAGACCTTGCGGCTATCCACCCCTTCCTGGGCAACAAAGCCAAATGAAAGATGGCCCGTATGAATAAAATGTTCCGCAATACTTTCCGCCCCCCGATCCTGGTTAATCGATACGGAATTGAAGAACCGGGACACCTGGGTGACAACGGCGACCGGGATCCGGGTAATGCTTAACCATTCTGAAAGTTCAGCTTCAGCCTCTGTCGGCACCCATAGCAAGCTGTCAATGCCCATCCCCACTAAGGTCTGAATAATATGTTTATCCTGCTGCGGCTGATTCTGATGCGTTTTAACGATCACCGATTTGCCGATATACCGGGCCTCTTCTTCCACCGTCGCCAACAGTTCACAGAAGTGAGGATTCACCAGATTAGGCAAAACCACACCAATCAGCCCTGAACATTTCCCGCTAAGCTGAAACGAACTCTTGCTGGGGACATAGCAGAGATAATCCATCGCATCACGCACCGCCTGCCGCGTTTCCGGCACGACGCTGGGATGATTGTTGAGCACTCGCGACACGGTCGCCGTCGAGACCCCAGCTCTTTTCGCTACGTCTTTAATGGATGCCATGATGATTGAATACGCCCCCTAACACTGGCGCTCACTATAAATGGCGAGCGCGGTTGAAAATGTAAGCCAGTTCACATGTTGCTTTGTTACATGGAATCACGTTTAGCCTTCGCAAATTCATCACCCTATTAGGGGTTTTTATTAAAACCTGGCGAGAATATATTACGGACACCATCAACAGGAAAGCAGAATACAGGAAGGGAGAATAAGAGATTATGCTATTGCTGCGGGATGGCGTTGGCTGGCGCGATAAATACGCAGCATGCGGGGATCCGGGGATGGCCTATGAACGCCTGGCCACGGCAGCCTGCGGCGCGCGACCATTAGCGTTTAAATTGTAGAATTAAAGATGACATGCTGGGCGCGCCGAGTTTTTTCAGCGCTTTGATTTTATGCGTGCTCACGGTTTTAATCGTAATACCCAGTGATTTCCCTATGTGATGATACTGCTTTCCGCAGCACAGCATCCTGATAACTTGATACTCTTTATGGGTCAGCAGGGCCTCCCAGCGGGAGATATAATTATTACAATGGTAGCCCTTCAGTATCAGTGTAAAATATTGCCATATTTCATCTTCAGTTGAGGAAACATGATAGCGCGCATAGTGCGGCAAATCGGAAAGGCTGCTCCAGAATGAGCGAAAAACAAACACGGCGATGTCTCTGGCCTGCCTTTTTAGATAATCGCCAAAAACAAACGCATCGTAGATGTTTTCTCCTTCACCAAACGTTTCCATTAGCACGCCGGAGAGCGCAATGCTCTCCATTAGCGTTTTTAAGCTTTTCAGATCATGACAAAAGTGCAGCCGAATGGCGGTCAGTGACTTTTGTTCTTGCAGGCTACTTAGCCCCAGACAGAAATAGCGATTCGGGGACATTACTGCCACATCTAAAATAGAACTCATAATGAATTAACACCATTTTATAATATATTTTTTATTTTGCGGAGTGAATTGACCACGGGCCGTGAAAATAATCAATCGGCAGCATCAGCGTATCACCAATAAACGACAGCGGCGTATCCAGGGTCCATAATGTTCCCTGAAGATAATTATAATCATACTCGCTGTCACCGCGGATCACCGCGATATCCGTTTTAACCCCTGGATACCACGTTTCGCCCTCCGCCAGAGAGGTTCTTCCCATGACGCTGCCGCAGCCCGTCAGCAGGAAACAGACAGCCATACAAACCATCGCTTTCGCATTCATATCATCTCAGCCATCAGGATAACGTCGGTACCGTGCCGGCGACGCGAATATCCATCTGCGGATAAGGAATCGCAATATGATGTTCGTCCAGCGCCTCTTTAATATTCTCCAGCAGATCGTAATAGGTATCCCAGTAGTGGGTGTTTTTCACCCACACGCGCACGGTAAAATTAAGTGACGAGGCGCCAAGTTCGGCCAGACGAACGGTGGTATCACGCTGCCGATCGATGCGTTTGTCAGCATCGATGACCGCCAGAATAACGCGCTTCACTTCCGCAATTCGGCTATCGTAGCCGACGCTAATCATCAAATCGATACGCCGGAAGGGATGGCGCGAATAGTTAACGATACTGTCGGCGATAATTTTGCCGTTCGGGATCACCACGTCTTTATTATCCGCGGTGAGTAAGGTGGTGGAAAATATATGTACGGTTTCCACCACTCCGGTAATGGCGCCGATCTGCACCAGGTTTCCGGTCCGGAAAGGACGTAGCGTGACTAACAGTACGCCAGCGGCAAAGTTTGATAGCGATCCCTGCAGCGCAAGCCCCACCGCCAGCCCCGCCGCGCCGATGACCGCAATAATTGAGGATGTTTCTATACCTAAACGGCCAAGCGCGGCGATAGCCGCAAACGCCAGCGTGATATAGCGCACCAGGGCGGCAAAGAAATGGACAACCGTAATATCTACCCTGCGCCGCAGAAGTATTTTCTCGATACCTTTAGATAATAAGGTTGAGACAACCCGGCCGATAAAAAAGAGAATACAAGCGGCAATCACGTTCCAGCCATACTGAAGAATTGTATCACCATGCCCTTTTAACCATTCCAGCGAAGAAGAGATCTGCGGAAACAAAACCACCTTAGCCATATATATTATATCTTTTCTGCGTAAAATATATGAGGAATAGTATAGAGGAATATGTGGGGATTCAATCAACTCGCGGTAATAAAACGATCGTAGATTGTAAGAATAATAAAATTATGTAATTTCTTGCTAACATCTTAATTTTGAGATGAGATAAATATCTTCAACCCGATGAGCTGAAGATATTTAAATGTCATTAAACTTAATAGTAATTAATCGTTAACTGTTCCAGCTGCTTTTGTTTATCAAGAAATGTTTTTTGCACCACGGCATTACTGACATCCAGCGAAACGCTGCTGACGTGCGCCGCGGAATAATGAGAAACGGTCTTATCGCGATAACAGAATAATTCATTTTGACCGGGCTTGTTCCAGCATCCCGACTCCACAACGGTGCCAATGAAGCGGACTTTTCCGGTATGGCCGGCGTAGCAGAAAGAAGAAGTGCAGGCGAGAAGTAAAGCCGCTGCGGCAGTGCATTTACGTGCGTCCATGGGGTAACACTCCTGTGTTGGGCATTTTTGAAATCAATTTCAAACCACAGGAGATAATTACACTGCTAATTATATTCGATCAATGCTTTTTTTAGCCCCGACCCGCAATATACGTAAAAAGGCTCAGCTGCCTCTGCGACGCTGAGCCCGCGGCCATAACCGGCATCGGCACTACGATGAAAAACGCCGGTCCTCAGGATAGAGCCGCCGGGCCTCCTCGCGCAAAGCCCGGGCGTTTTTCTGTTGCCCAAGATACCGCTCGACGTTAATAAGATTGTTGTACATATCGGCGTCGTTCCACACCGCAATCCAGCGCCTGCCGATCTGGTTGAAAGCCTCCAGGTCCTCGACGTTAGCGCTCGACTGATAGCGGATGATATAGCTGAGCGCCCGATCTTTACGCAGCCTTTCGCTGCCGATGCCGATGTCATGCAGCCGCAGTACGCGGCTGGCAAAACGCTGCGGCGACTGCTGAAAAGCGGTCAGGTAGTGCCCCTGCCAGAAGGCGCAGCCGGTGAGCAGCGCGCCGTAGCAGGCCAGGATCATCAGCGCGCAGGGTACCGGCCGCGTGGAGGGCGCGGTGAATGCGGGCAGTGGCGTCTGTTCGCCGGACGGACAGCGATCGGCCAGGTTAACCAGGATAAGAACGAACAACCAGTGTACCGGCGATTGATACAGCGGATACTCCAGCTGCGTGTGCAGCAAAATGGGCATCAGGCAAGCCAGCAGCGCCAGCTGCCGTACGCCGGGGCGGCGCAGCAGTAGCCAGAATCCGCTAACGCCCATCACCAGCAGCCCGAGCAGGGCGACCGCTCCGCCCTCGACCCACCAGAACAGCAGGTCATTATGCGGATAGGTTAACCCCGGGACCCGACGGGACAACGGCGGGACGCTATCGGCCACGAAATGGGCAAAGGACCAGGCGTATCCCCCGTAGCCCCAGCCGACGATCGGATGCTGCAGTATCATGTTCCAGGTCTGCTGCAGAATAAAAACCCGCTCAAGATTCGAGCCGTCATGTTCATGCAGGGCGTTGAGTAACGAGACCGATAGCAGGGCAAGCCCCAGCAGCACGCCGGCCACCGGCGCCAGTACGACACGCCAGCGGGCCCCGCGCGCGGCGGAGCGGCGTAACGGCGAGAAACAAAAAATCGTCACTATCATCAGCCAGCAGACCACGCCGCCCAGCCATCCGGTGCGGGATTTCAGCAGGGTCAGCGTGGCGTAGAGCAGCCCGAGCCCGAGCGCGCTTCCCCACTGACGATATCTCTCCCTCGCGACGCTGCGGCAGACAAAGCGGACGTCGACCGTCAGCCACAGCAGCACCGCGGCGCCGGTGGCAATAAAGGAACCGGTGACGTTGCGTTGCAGAAAAACGCCGATCGCGAACTGTCCGGCCTGGCGCTGCGCCGCCTGCGCCGGCAGCGGCAGCCACGCCGGATGACCGATACCCACCAGCGCATAAACCGCCTGAATCAGAGTGGCGGCGACGATCAGCCACAGTACGGTCTGCTGCTGACGCGGCGTGAGCCGACAGTTCAGCAGCAGATAATAAAACGCCACGCCCGCCCACAGGCCCGCCAGGCGCGGGAAGGCATCCAGCCGCCAGTCGACGGACGGGCTCCAGAGCAGGGGCAGCGTCAGCAGTAACGCCGCCAGCGCCATGCCGCGCAGGAACGGGCTGCTGCGCAGTCTCTGATGCCGCAAAAACCAGGCGCAGCCGACCATCGTGACCAGCAGCACGCACCAGACCAGCAGCGGTTCCGGTAAATCGGCGCCGCTGCCGCCGGTGCTGGGCAGGACAATATGCATGACGCCAAGCAGGATCAGCGCCAGCATCATAAGGAGCCAGCGGGAGGCCGCCGTTTCCGGCGCTCCCCTGAGTTCTGCGTGCATCTTATTGCCCCTTCCTGGCCTGCGCATCGGGCGAAATACGCAGCGCCGGCATGGCCCGACCATAGTCGTTAAGGGTCTGCCACTGCAGCGCGCAGCCGCCCTGCGCCGGACACCACGCCACCGAGCGGCTGGAAAGCGGCGCGACCATCCCGGCCCCGGCGATACTCTGGCCGTTGGCCTGCATATTCAGCAGCGTGACGTAAAACGGCGTCGGATTCTGCACCGTTACCGTTTTACCCTGGCGCCGCCAGGTCAGCTGGCGATAAGCCTGCTGTGAATCCCCTTGTACGCCTTTCGGGCGATAGAACAGCTTCATGCGGCTGCGCACCGCAATCTGCAGGGTATTCTGCTGCTGACTGTCGGCCTGAGGGATATTGGCCACCGTGACCCAAAACAGACTTTCGCGGTCCGCCGGCAGCTGGCCGCTGGTGTACATCACGCGAATTTCATTTTCTTTGTGGCCGTTTAGCGCAAAGACCGGGGGCGTCGCCACAAAAGGCACCGCCGCGTGCGGGTCGCCATCGGCGACGATTTTGCTCAGAATCAAGTAGCGCGAGGGCGATTGATTGATCACCCGGAACGATATCGATGGCTTACCCTCATTATAAATAAAGCGGGTTCCCCCGATGACCACGCCCGCCTGCGCCTGAAGGGATAAGGCGCTGAGCGCCAGCAGTACAGCGATTTTTCTCAACATGGACAGGCTACTGATAGGTCAGGCTAAAGGTGGTCGTGGCGTCAACGCTGCCGGCGGTAACCGGGCTGCTCGTCGCTACCATCTCACCGTAAAAGGTGAGGTTCTGGCTGGTTTGCTGCGGGTCGAGCGTATACTGGCGGCTGGCGCTGTTCAGCGGCACCAGCGTACGCTGGCTGTCTAAGATCGCCACCCCGACGCCCGCGGCGCTGCCCGCCTGGCTGGTTAACGCCAGCAGGGCGCTGTTGGTCGTATCCGCCTCGCCGGTAAAGGTTAATGAGACCGCCGACGCCGCGCTGCCGCAGTTTTCCAGCCCGATGTTGAACGCTATCGGCTGGGAGGCGCTGCCGGCCGCGGTAAACTGTTTCGCCGCAATGTCGCCCAGGGTCACCTGCTGGTTCGCGGTATCGGTGGTCACGGTGCAGGTGTTTCCCTGGATCGTGCCGGTAATGTTTACGGTGCCGTCGTGGGCCAGCGCTGAGCAGGACAAGCCGGATAGCGATAACAGCAGGATCGTCTTTTTCATTATTGATAGCTCACATCAAAATAGAGTACCGAAGAGGCGTTGCCGGGCGTAACCGGCACCGCGGTAGCTTTATAGCGCAGGCGAAACGTCAGATCGTTATTGCCCTGGGTAATCGGGTACCCGTTATCGGTACTGTTAATCGCAATCGCGTTCATACTGCTGTCCAGCAGCTCAATCGCCACGCCGCTGGCCATTCCGCCGCCGCCGGAGGTATCGGAGAGGGCTAACAGCGATGGGTCGGAGCCGTCCGACGTGCCGCTAAAGGCCACCGTCGACTGGCTGATCGCCGAGGTGCAGTTATTTAATTTGATATCAAACTGCTTCCACTCCGAGGTATCGCCGACGTTTTTAAATATCCCGGCGCTGAAATCGCCGATATGGATAGTCTGGTTCTGGCTGGCGGTGTCGATATCGCAGCTTTCCGCGACGATAGTGCCGGTCATATCCATCTCGACCTGGCCGCTATCAATATCGTCGGCGATAGCGCTATGAACGCCCGCGAGCGCCAGCAGCAGGGGAAAGAGTGTTTTTGCCGCTTTCATCTTTTTTCCTCAGGCGAAGTCAACGCGAATATAGGCCGTCGCCGAAAAGGTCCCCTCTGCCGGGGCGTTTCCGGTGGTGCTAATCGGCGCGGCGTGGAAGGTCACCGTCGCCTGCAGGTTATCGTCCAGCTGGAACGGGAGCAGGCCGCTGTTCGGCTCAATCACCTTGCCGCTGTCATCGGTGATCTGCACCCCGACATCGTCGTTGCTGGTCTTAATCGCCGACGGTTCATCCGCCGAGGCTTCCGCCTGGAAGCGCAGGGTTAAGCTGGCGTTAGCATCCATCCCGTTACATTTAATCGGCACGGTGATGGTTTTCGGCGTATAGCCGGTGGGCATCTGGCCCTTGTTTTTAAATTCGGCCGACATAAAGGAGCCAAAATCGACGGTTACTATTTGCCCGGCGTTAACTGAGCAGGTTTGAGGGACGATAACTTGGCCACTTATGTATACACTCGCATATGGCGTTCCCCCAAAGGTGGGTTGCTCACTATCTAAAGCTACAGAGCCGTAAATATTTACAATATTTGTTGACGGTATTTCAACCGAACCAACAAATGCTTTCTTTATATAAAGTGATAACTTACCTTTCGAGCCAGTAGCGGTATTCAGCGTTCCCGCCTCCCAAGTGCTGCATGGTTCGTATACCCCATTAGGTACAACACTCCATGGAAGAGGAAGATATTGATTAACATTGCCAGCCATATAGACACTAGCAGCTACCTCTAAGTAATCATTTATAGAATAGTACTGTTGCTCACCATCATTATGCCCAACCGGGAGAGATGTCTGTGATGTGTAATATTGCTGAAACCCCTTCACACTGCCGTCGCCACAAGTACAAGTAGCATGATACGTCTGCCCTAAATCCCAACTAAAAACATCCGGAAAAGAAGTGCCTGGGGCGTTCTGAGAACTATCAGTAATGGTTTTTGTTCCAAAATTGTACGAAAAAGATTGTATTCCACCAGTCGGCGTACACCATCCAGTATCTCCCCATGCCACCGACGACCACCCCGTCAGCGTTATACCCAGAATTAAAAACAACCGCGTAAATAACTTCATTACTGACACCTTTCACTTAATTTATTCACCGGCTGCTGCTTCGCGCTTTCCGGAAGTTGATATTTCACCACGCAGTGCTGTCCGGCGCTCTCGCCCCACTGCACTTCCAGCATGCCGTTCAGCGGCAGCCCGGCGAGGTAGGCCTGACCGTCGTCGCCGACGATGGTGCTGTTGCCCGCCTTCTGGCTGACCGTGGCGCCGAACGGCACCGGCTTGCCGTTATGCATCAGGGTCATCAGCGCGCGCACCCCGACGTGGGCGTTAAATTCGGCGCGCACCAGCGCCCCCTGGGTCGGCACCACGTTGGTGACCGCGTCGTCAATATCGACGTTCTGCCCCATGGAGTTGGTATTCAGCGCCACGCGGTTCTGGCGATAGGTGGTGGCGTACGGGATCACCGCGTAGCCGCGCCAGTCGGTTTTCACCCCGGTGGCGTTTTCCAGCTCGACCCCGGCCGCCCCCGGCGCTTTCACCAGAATGTTGGTGTCGCCGAGCGGCTGGCTAAGGGTAACGCCGTTGCGGTGAACCACCAGGCCGCCGCTGACCCCGTAGTTCACCTGGTGATAGCCGTCGCTGTAGTTGTAGCCGGCCTGCAGGTTACCGTAGGTGCCCTGATAGCTCATGTTGGCGTTACCGCTGTTGCTGGTGCCGTGGTTGCCGTCGCTCTCCTGAACGTTATAGCTCAGGTTGTTATCCGCCAGCAGCGTCCCGTTGATGCCGGTGGTTCCAGTGGTCTTACCGTGCTGATCGGTGGTGGTGCCAAAGCTCATATTGGTGGTGTTGGCCGAACGGTAGATATCCGCGCTATGGTTGCTGGAGAGCCACTGGCCAATCGGCAGCGAAATATTAAAGGCGTAGATCTGGTCCGCCTCGTCTTCCCCCGGCGACTTGTCATAGTTCCACGTCAGGCTATAGGAGATGCCGTTCCAGCTGCCGTTATAGCCCACCTGCAACATGCGATCTTTCTCATCGGTGTGCCAGTAGGTCTGTTCGGAGCCGGTGACAAAAATCGAGCCGATTTTGCCGACCTGCTGCGAAATATTAAGCTGCGCTTTGCCTTTTTTGGTGTAGTAGAGATCGTAGTAATCGGTCCACACCGGCTTATCCTGCTTACCGTCGTGATCCTCATCTTTCCACTCATTGTCGCCGGTATAGCCGCTCATGCTTTTATACGTCGTCTCGTCGAGGGTGTAGAACCCCTCCGTCGAGTAGCGATAGCCCAGCAGCTGGAAGTTGGTGCCGAGATCGTTCAGCGCCTTGGCGTACAGGAAGCGTACCGACTGGCCGTCGTGCTGGCTGCCGTCAGCGAGGGTGCTGTTGGCCTGAGTGATATCGGCGGAGACCGCGCCGAAATCCCCCATGTTCAGCCCGGCGCCCAGCGCAAAGGCGTGGTAGTCGTTGCTGACCTGCGAACCGCCGTACAGCGTGAAGCCATGCGGCAAGCCGTAGATTGCCGTTCCCTGGGCAAAATTGACCTCATCCTGATCGTCGTTGGTGCTGCGGTATTTACCGGCGGTCAGGGCGTATTTCAGTCGTCCTTCGCGCTGCAGCAGCGGCACCGCGGAGTACGGCACGGTAAAGGTATTTTCGCTGCCGTCGCTCTCTTTTACCGTCACCTGCAGGTCGCCGCTCGACGAGGTCGGGTAGAGATCGTTGATGGCGAAGGCGCCCGGCGAGACGTAGGTCTGGTAGATAACGTAGCCGTTCTGCTTGATGGTGACCCTGGCGTTGCTCTTCGCGATACCGCGGACCGTCGGCGCAAAGCCCTTCAGGCTGTCCGGCAGCATGTTGTCGTCGGAGGCAATCTGGACGCCGCGAAAGCCGAGGCTGTCGAAAACGTCCGACGGGGTGTAGCTTTCCCCGAGCGTAAGCTCCGCCTTCAGCGGCGCAATCGTACGCTCGACGTAGGTGCTGATATGCTCCCACTTGTTCTCCGTTTCACCCTCGCCGCTGGTGTAGTTCCAGGTGGAGTAGTCGCGCAGGCGCCAGGCGCCGAGGTTCAGGCCGCTTTGCAGGTTGAGATAGTAGCTGTCCTCTTTGCTATCACCGCCGCTGTTGCCGCCGGTGAAGTCATAGTTCAGCAGCAGCGCGTTGATCCCCTGGTCCCACTCTTCCGGGGGGATATACCCGCGCGCGCTCTGCTTCAGCGCCGCCTGCGGCACGCTGATGTTCAGCTGCTGATGCTCAAAGTCGAATTCGGTGGAGGATTCCGGTATGGCGGCAAAGGGCACGCACTGCTCCGGCGCCAGCTTCGCCAGGTCCGGGAAGGCTTTGGTATTGACCCCCATCTGTTCCAGACGCGCGGTGGTAAAGCACGGCGCCAGCCCGGTATCATCCTGGCCGCCTTTTGCCGCTTTAAAGTTCACGTCTTCCGTGGTGACCAGCTGCTTATTCAGATAAATATCAACGTGATATTTACCCGGAGCCTGGCTATCGCCCTTTTCAAAATGCGAAAGATCGGCCACCGCGTTAGGGTCGTCCGATAAGAATGCGGGGTTAAAATAGTTATCCGCCAGCGCGGATAACGGTAATGCCGATAAGGTTGCCGGCAAAATAATACGGTATACCCGACGGCGGGCAAATAGAACCTGCATCACCGCGAGGGTGATATATTTTATTTTTAACGTCATTATTTTGCCGACCTGTTTATTATTCTATTATGGCTTTCTGTTCGGGCGAGTTTGCCCCGTAATCATTAATGGTCTGGAAGGTGATATTTCCCTGCGCGTTCGCCGGCAGTTTTAAATCCGCCTGCGACATCGGCGCCACCATTGTCGTCGGTAACGTTGCGGTACCGGCGTGAATCTGTACCAGCGTCATATAATAGGGCGTGGGATTTTTCACCGTCAGGGTATTACCGCTTTCGTGGAAGCGCAGCTTCGCCGGCGCATCGATCGAGGCCATCGGCAGATTTTTCGGGCGGACAAAAAGTTTAATCCGGCTCAGCACCGCGATCTGCAGGGTATTTTTCCCTTTGGTGTCTTTTGCCGCCGAGGGAATCGCTTTAACGTTCACCCAATAGAGGCTTTCGCGATCCGCCGGCAGATTATTCGGCCCGACGTACATAATGCGCAGCGTATTTTCTTTCTGCGGCTTCATCACAAACAGCGGCGGGGTGATGACAAAATCGCTGCTTTTGCTTTCGCTGGCGTTTTCCACCCATGACTGAATTAAAAAGGTGGCCTTCGGGTCGGTATTATTCACCGCCAGTGAGACCTGATTATTGCCCTGCGGATAGATGACGCGGGTGGAACCTAATGATACCCCGCCGTTCGCCGCGGCGTGCGCCTGGGTTTCGGTTTGCGCCTGCGCCGCGGGCGCGGCCAGACCGGCACCGGCTAACGCCAGCGCAACCAGAGACAGGCGGGAAAAAGAAATAACGGACATAAAGTGCCTTTCACAATAAAGATTTGCCGCGGACGGCATCAGGAAATTACAAATAGGTTAACGTGAACCAGGTTTGTGCGTTTGCATCCCCTGCCACGACGGTTCTCGAGGTCGCGCGATATTTGGCGACAAAATTGAGTACGGTCGTATTGTCCTGAATAGCGGTAAAATTCATCGGCTGCGTGTTCGGGATAATTTGATTTCCCTGATTATCAAAAATGCCTAACCCGACGCCCTGCGCGCTCTGCGCACCGTCGGTCACCGCCAGTACCCCCGGATCTTTGCCATCCGTCAGGCCGCGAAAGGCCACGCTGACTTGCTGGCTTACCGTGGTATCGCAATCCTTCAGCGTAATGGTAAACGCCTGCGGATCTGTCCAGCTTCCCAGCCCATGAAATTCATTGGAGCGCACCTGCCCCATCTCAACGGTTAAATCCTCGCTACCGGCATCCACCGCGCAGGCGGCATTGACCACGGCGCCCTGAAATTCAACGTCGCCGCCCTTTACCGTTACCACGTGGTGGTTGCCCGCCTGTGCCAGAGCGGGAAACAAAAACGCCCCCGCGAGGGAAAACGCCTTCAACCGTTGTGTAGTGAAATTCATATCTACTCCTTTCAATGACACAGCCGCCGTCCCTGGCACAGGATCCCTAAATGAAAATGACTGACGCGACCTTACTGGTAAGTCACGTTGAACGTGGCAGTGGTGTCCACGCTACCGGCAGTCGCGGTATCCGCAGTCTGGTAGTAGTCAGCGGAGAAGTTCAGAGTGTTGTCGCCGTCGATCAGCGTAACTGCCTGAGACGCGGTACCCAGATCCAGCGCAGAGCCGTCTTTGTCATAAATCTGGATGCCGACGCCTGCCGCGTTGCCCGCGCCAGAGGTGTTGTCCAGCACGCCAGCTTCACCCGCCGCCGCGTTACCGTCGAAGGTCACAGATGCCTGAGAAGCGATAGTGGTATCGCAGTCAGCCAGCTTAATGGTGAACGGAGTTTTCTGGTTAGCCACGGAGTCTTTACCGGTGAAGGCAGACAGTTTAACCTGGCCCATGTTCACCACCTGGTTGGTGGTATCTGCGGTTACCGCACAGGCCGCATCGACAACAGAGCCTTTAAACTCAACGGTGCCGCCCTGAACGGTGGAAGAAGACCCGCTGGTCGCTGCCATCGCAGAAGAAATACCGCCAGCCATAACCATTGCCAGAACGACGCTTTTTACCATAAATGCTTTTTTCATTTTTAATCCATACACATTAAATTGATTTTGTATTCCCTCATTAATTACCGTTTACTTTTTTATGGCCGAAGCAATTACCAGGGAACGTTCCCCGCGGCGATAAAAAAGACGGTTTAAATATAAGAAGACACTCCGTGTTGTCCTGGGAATAATTCTTACAGAGAATTTTATTAATCTAAATCAATTTTTTCGTCCAAAACTGGACATTCGAAAATGATGCAAGTCAATAATGATAATTACGTATAAAAATCATGATGTTAATAATGCAAAGAGCTGGTGCGTCTAAAAAACAGGCGTTGTTGTTAGTATACTGTTATGAAGTTATTTAAAAATCGATAGGAATTCGTTTATTAATTCCCTTCAGCACGCCTCGATGGACGCTGATGTACTCCCCCTTGCGCAGTTCAGACAGGACGTACAGTATTCCGCTGCGGGAAAGATTGGTGCGCCGCTGGATAAAATTGAGCACGTTAATCTGCTCGCGATATTCCTCAGGATAGGAGCCGAGTTCCAGGATCAACGTTCGGATCATGATGAATGATTCCACGCCAATAAACTCCTTTTCGCGGATGGCCATTACCAATAAGCGATGGGCCAGAATCCGGGCGATATCATGCCAGAGATTTTGCTCGTCCATAATCTCCACAAACTTAGCAAGCGGAACCAATTGACCAGAGCAAGATGTTTCCGCAGAGAAAAAGTGCTTCGGCCTGGCCTCTACGTCGTAAAAGGTACTATATCCATCAATCAGCCCCAGTACCGAGGGGGAAAATAGCGTGGTTATCGCCATATTATTTTCACTATGGCAAACCACGCCGGTTCCCTCGAGCAGGAGGAATATATTCGCGTTATCTTCAGTATCGCAAAATTCAAATCGCTCGTCCGGCTGCAGCTCAAACGGCGTGCTAACCGGCAGCAGCGCCTGCATAATACGCTGGATCGCCAACAAAGGCCGGGTATTACGGCCAAACGCAAAGGAGCGTAAGGCACCACGGTCAAAATCTTCGTCGATAATAAACATTTTTTTCTCATTTTTGGCCTGCGACATTACTCAATTAAAATACTAGCACCAAATTTAAAGGAAATAAAAAAAATTAAAACACCCTTTAAGTTCAATAGTTTAACATCATCATTCTATTTTTAAGTTGCCGCTCCCCCTGGTGATATATCGACAAAAGCATTTCTCTTTTTTTGCATGCAAAAAATACGCTCACCGGGGAGAAATCCATTACTTTCGCCATCCATAAGCTATAAATTTATTCACATAAAAAACACATAAAAATGCTATAAAAAATCACATTATCATAAAAAATAATGGCTAAAATGATAATTAATAAGCCAGTAAATAACCATATTAACGCGTGCTCTCCTCCGCCAAAAAAGACGCAGAAAATGAATAAAAAATCGAAAAATAACGATGGCAAACGTTTGTCTGATTATAGTGGAAGGGGCTAACTTTCACGGGAAATAAGCATTCTGCGTAACGCGCGCAGTACCCTGGCAATGAATAGTCAGGCAAAAGCATCATGATGTCCCGGCGGAAATGCGTCCCCGCAGGCAGATTGCGCGACGTCTACCCGGGAGGGGGCATGAAGCGCCCGCCCGGCGCCGCGATAATTTACGCTGTAAACAGCTGAAATTTCTCTTTATCGCTATCGGCGATCGCTCTTAATACCCGGCAGAGGACCCCAGCGGCGACCACGTTCGCCGGTATGGAACGGTTCACCACGCTGCCGGCGCCAATGACCGAGTTTTTTCCGATGGTGACGCCTGGGTTGATAATCACCCCGGTACCCAGCCAGACGCCGTCTTCAATCACCACCGGCTGAGAGAACTGCTGCTGGGTGTGCCGCAGATCCGGATGAATCGGATGGCCGGCGGTGGAAATGGTCACGTTGGGCGCAAACATCACGTTATTGCCGATGATAATGTCGGCATCATCGACCAGCGTCAGGTTGAAGTTCGCGTAAAAATTATCGCCAATGGTGGTGTGGGTGCCGTAGGCCACATGAATCGGAGGCTCTATCCAGCACTGCTCGCCCACGGCGGCGAACATCCGCTGAATAATGTCGTTTCTTAATTCCTGATTAAAGGGGTGCGAGTGGTTGTATTCGTAAGCTCGCGCCTTGCCCATCAGCCGCTGCTGCGGTAACCCATATCCTGAATCAAGATAAAGCTCGCCGCTGTTCATTCTTTCCTTCATATCCATGGTCAATATTTCCTCATTTATCAATCACATCCTTGTGAATTATCGGACTGTTTTCTACACCGTCATCGCGCTATCGCTCATCTTTTCCGACGTGGCCTTACCCGATAAGGTAAAGGCGGAGATTAACGTGACGCTCAGGGCGATGCCGCCAAGGATCATATAGGTATCCTGGAAACCGATACGGTCATACATATTCCCGGCAAAAGCGGAGAGAAAGATCGCCGCCACCTGTTTGGAAAACTGGAAACCAACCAGGTAAATCGTCGCCGACAGGCGGACGTCAAACACGCCGGTAATATATTTAAACGCGCCTACCAGCAGGAACGGGACTTCCAGCGCATGAAGCATTTTCAGCGCCACCACTTCAGCGGCCGTCGTGGCGAACGATGATCCGATCATCCTTGCCGCCATCACCATGCCGGCAATCAGCAGGGTATTCTTCGCGCCAATGCGGTTAATAATCCACGGCGAGCTGAACATAATAATCGCGTTGCATATTTCCCCGGCGGTGGTCGCAAAACCAAAGGCGCGGGTGCCCGATTCCGGGGTGGCAAAGAAGGATTTAAAGAAGGTGGCGAACTGCTGATCGAAAACGTCATAGACGCAGGCGACGCCGATGACGTAGAGAATAAACATCCACATTTTGCGCTGACGGAACATGCGTACGGCGGTTTTTAAATCCACCGATGAGCGGTTAGCGCCCAGCGAGTCCATCACCTGTGCGGTCTGGCTGGCCTGCGGTTTCGCGATGGCCACCAGCACGACCAGTACCAGCGCGGCGGCCGACCCCATCCAGAACACCCACTCGGGGTTAACGCTGAACAGCATCCCCGCCGTGGTGGCGCACAGCGCCCAGCCGAGGCAGCCAAAAGTCCGCGCTTTGCCGTACTCAAACCCGCTATTGCGGCTCACGCGTTCGATATAGGCTTCCATCGCCCCGGCGCCGGCGGAGAACACAAAGCCGATGTAGGCCCCGCCGCTCAGCGCCCCGAGCCAGATATTGGTTTTCAGCAGCGGCGCAAAAACGTAAAGGAAAAAGGGCGCGATCAGCACCAGCAGCACCGTCACGATCCACATCAGATGCTTTTTCAGCCCCAGCTTATCGGAGATCACGCCCAGTATCGGCTGAAAACAGATGGCAAACAGCGACAGGCTGGAGAAAACAATGCCGGTCTCGGTTTTATTCAGGCCGATGACGTCCGATAGCCAGATCGGCAAAAACGGAAAACAGGTGGCCATGATGAAAAAGTAGAGAAAGAAGAACAGCCCGAAAATCCAGAAATTGGGGTTGTTTTTATGGGTACAGACGGTCGGGTTCATGGTGTATTCCTCAAAAAGGGCCGACGCGCGGCCCGTCGTCATCACACGCGTTGCAGGCCAATCAAAATGGCGCTTTCCGGATCGAGGATTGGCAGCGCCAGCCCCGCCTGTTGCAACCACTCACCGCTGACGGTCTGCGGCGTCGTCATCCATTCCGGCAGCTTACGCATGGTATGGCCACCCTCTCCCGTAATCTGAATATCGGGATGGTCGAGCAGCGTCACCTCGTAACGGGCGCCCGCGTCCAGCCCCGCCACGCGCAGCGGCGCCATCAGGGTGTAGTCCGGCATCGCCAGCTGGCTGACGAGGAAAATCGCCCGATGCCGATCCTCGCTCACCACGCCGTGCGCGAGGGTTGTGGCGTCCGGCATATCGATACGCCACTGCACGCCGTGATGAATGACATCGCGCCACTGCTTATGCAGCGCCGCGTATTTGCGATAGCCCGCGCGCTCCTGCTCATCGGCGGTCACCGGGTCCAGCTCAAGCCCCATATGACCGAACAGCGCCGTCAGGCCGCGAAACGCAATGCTGTGCTGGCGGAAGGTGGCGTGGCAGCGGCGGTTGCCAATGTGCGCACCCATCACTTCCGGCGGGAAGAAGTAGCTCATGCCGCGCTGGATGGTGTTGCGCTCAAGGGCATCGTTATTGTCGGAAGCCCAGAAGCGATGGCTGCGCTTCAGCACTTCATAATCGATACGGCCGCCGCCGGAGGAGCAGGATTCAAATTCAATATGCGGGAAGCGGGCCACCAGCGTATCCAGCAGGCGATAGAACTGGCGAGTTTGCGCATCGGCGGCGGCTTTGCCGTTATGGGCAGGCTGCACCAGCTCGCGATTCATATCCCACTTCACATAGTCCACCGCGTGCTCGCCCAGCAGCCAGCTCATCCGTTCCAGCAGATAATCAAAGGCTTCAGGGATATTCAGGTTCAGGACAAACTGATGACGCCCGGGGATCGGCGTATAGCCCGGCAGCGCCAGCAGCCAGTCGGGATGGGCGCGGTATAAATCGGAGTTCGGGTTAATCATCTCTGGCTCAACCCAGATGCCGAACTCCATCCCCAGCGACTTCACATGGTCGATAACCGGGGTCAGACCGTCAGGGTATTTTTCCTCATCAAGATACCAGTCGCCGAGCGCCGCCCAATCGTCGTTGCGCCCTTTAAACCAGCCGTCATCAATGATAAAGCGCTCCACGCCCAGCTCCGCCGCCTCATCCGCCATGCGCATGATGTACTGCGGGTCGTGGTCGAAATAGATCCCTTCCCAGGTATTGAGATGCACCGGGCGCGGCTTGTTGTCCGGGAAGCGAATAATCTGTTCGCGCAGATAGCGGTGGAACTGCTGGCTCATGCCGTTCAGCCCCTGCGCCGAATAGCTGGCGTAGAGGTTCGGCGTCCACAGCGTTTCCCCTTCCGCCAGCGCCATTTCTCCCGCCAGATAGAGCGCTTCCGCCTGCAGGTAGCGGCGACCGTCGGTTTTCACTTCCGCCCGCAGGCGGTGGTTACCGCTCCAGCCCAAATGCACGCCCCACACTTCGCCCTGCATCTCGCTAAAAGCGCGACTGCCGGTAATCAGCGCTGGAAAATGTTCGTGAGAAGTGCGTCCACGACGGTTTTCCAGCACAAAGCTGTCGTGTTCAAGGGTCAGACGATGGGGCTGGAATTCGCGGATCCAGCGGCCATGAAAGGCCATGACTTCGCGGGCGCGCTCGGCGACCGGCAGCGTGACCGCCAGGCGGTCCACCTGCCACGGCTGCGGGCGCAGGTTGGTTAAACCATGACGAACGCTGAGCACGCCGCTGCTATCAAGCTGAATTTCACTGCACAGCCGCAGGCCCGCCTGCGCGTCTTCGCTGAGAAGGGTTAAATTCTGCCCATCCTGCACCACCTCGGTCGTGGTAAACATCGGTGAGGCGTCCAGCCCCTGGCGGTGGCCTTCAATGCCCGGCGCGCCAAACAGACCGTGGCCCAGTTCGGCCATTAAGGTTACCGGGGAATCGACGTCGAGGCGGCCATTGGCCACCGGGCGGGCGATGCTGGCCGCATCCTGCGGCGAAAAGTGGCTTAAATGCGGCCCCCAGTAGATAATTTCGGCGAATGGACGGGTTTTGATCACCACATCGGCCGCTGCGCTTTGCAGGCGTAAAATCGAATCAGACATGAGACATCTCCACAACAAGGAATGCCTTACTGTTGATCCGAAACGTTTCGGGTGCCAACCAAAACGTTTCGGATCCGTGATCGAGTTCAGGAAATTAATCTGACGGGAGGAGAATCAGGCGGTTTCGCCGGGAATAAATTCAGGCTGCCAGAGCACCTGGAGAGAGGCGAGATCCTCGCCGGCGATTAAGCGGCGGACCATGGTGGCTATCTGGCGGCCCACGCCCTGCCGGGTGGACTGAACCACCGCGCCCACCGGGGTTTCGATGATGCTGTCCTGCGGCAAGCCGTCGTAAACCACCAGCGAGACGCGATCGGCGCCGGTGAGGCGTCCGAGCTGAGCCAGGGCCATCGCCGCGCCGTCGCCGTGGGTGTTGCAATCGGTGACAATCGCCGTTGGCGGTTCAGGCAAGCGCAGCAGCTCCATCGTTGCCTGAAACCCGCCGCGGCGGGTGGGCGGCACGCTGCGCAGCCAGGTTTCCGCCAGGCCCGCTTCGCGCAGCGCCTGCAGGTAACCGTTGCGGCGCTGGGTAATAAACGCCTGATTGTTATTTTCGCTCAGCAGCGCGATGCGCTGATGCCCCTGGCGAATCAGATGACGGGTGGCGCGGTACGTTCCCGCCTGGTTATCGAAATCAAACCAGGCGTAGGGCTGCGGCAGGCGGCTGCGCCCCAGGGCGAGAAAAGGAAAGCCGGAAGAGAGCAGCTGAATCAGGCGCGGGTCGTCGTCCAGGGTATGGGCCACGATCAGCGCATCGACGCGACGACTCTGCACCATACGCATATAGCCGTGCTTATCGGCCTGCTCATCGTCGGCAATCAGCAGTAAATCAATCTCATAGCGCGCCAGCTCGTGACTGATTTCTCCCACCATTTCAAGAAAGACGTTGTTATTCAACGGCGCGGGGCGCACGGGAAAAACGAGGCCAACGGCGTCAATTTTGCCCATTTTCAGGCGGCGGGCGAAGGTATTTGGCCGATATCCACGGCGCTGGGCTTCGGCCTCCACGCGGGCGCGCGTCTCCTGCGACACGTCATCATAGCCGTTTAGCGCGCGGCTGACGGTCGTTACCGAGATCCCAAGTTCTTTAGCAATGGCTTTCAGCGACATAAGTATCCCTGTCTTCGCGGGAGAATGCGGCTAGTGTCCCGCAATACGGGCATGGCGTCCAGCAAGAGCGACGCCGCGCGGCAATACCTGAACACCGCGGCCCTCGGCGCCTGATGATACGTCACAAAGAAATGAGAGGCAGCAAGACCGTTTATTCAATGTGGCGGTAAATTAAACGCCCCCTTCCTCATAAGAAAGAGACGAAGATACGCTGTGATTCACCAAGCTGAATATATTTGAATCCGACAGGTTTACCCTATACAAATCATATGGTTGATAGATGAATGACTTGAGCGCTCAACCCTGGAAAAATAACGCAGCGTCTGGAAAACGCACATTTAATCCCCATAAATCATTCGATTTATTTTTAATTAAAATATGAAGTATGTATCGGAATTATAATTCGCAGTTTAAACAAACATGAACACGGTCTGTTCATTGATATTTATCAACTAAGAATCACTTGATAAAAGTTTTTAAAAAGAGGGAGTGATATAAAAGCAAAATAATGGAATATGTTAATAACAGGGTTTTATGTATAACTCACTACTGCCTGTTTCTTCACGGCACGCTTTATTTTTTTGTTTATTTCTTTCAACATTCGAGCTGTTAACTTATGTCGCCAGCGATGTAGTAATGCCGGGAATGCTAACGGTTATTAAAGATTTAAATGCTCAACCGCATTACGTACCGTGGTCACTTAATGCCTATTTACTTGGCGGCGTCAGCTTTCAGTGGCTTATTGGACCGGCGTCGGATAGATTTGGCCGCAGGCCTTTATTACTCATCGGCTGTGCGCTTTTTTCTGTTTCCTGCCTGGCCACGCCATGGGTAGACAATATCCAGGTTTTTACTCTCCTGCGGTTTATTCAGGGAATAGGTTTGGGGTTTGTGGTGGTGGTGAGCTATCCGGCCCTGCAGGAAGCATTCAACGAATCGGATGCGATCCGCTTAATTGCCCTGTTTGCCAATATCGCGCTGCTGTCGCCGCTGTTTGGCCCTTTGGTCGGTAGCGTTGTGCTTGCATACCTGTCATGGCGCACGCTTTTTATTGCTATCGCGTTGATGGCGGCGCTCACCTGGTTCGGTTTGCTACGCTGGATGCCGGAGACGATCGGCGTCGTACGCGAGGATGGCAGTAAAATTGAATGTCAGCCGCTCGAGGTAAAAACCCTTGCGCGCGCTTATGGCGATTTGCTTACGAACCCACGTTGTATATCCGGCAGCGTTGCGCTTGGCCTCGTCGGGCTGCCGCTGATGGCGTGGATCGCGCTCTCCCCGCTGCTGCTGGTGCATCATCTGCAAATGAGTATGCTGGAGTACGCGCTATGGCAATTACCTGTTTTTGCGGCGTTGATTGCGGGGAATATCGTCCTTAACTTTACCGCTGAAAAATTTAAGCCGGAGCAGTTATTATACTTTTCACTCTCTCCCATATTTATCGGCATAATGCTGGCGCTGGTCATGACGCTAATATGGCAAAATATTATTGCGCTGATTATCGGCATGGCTATTTATGCTTTTGGCCTGGGCATTTGCAACGCCACGCTGTATCGCCTCACGCTATTTTCCAGCGAGCATGGAAAAGGTTCAGTATCGGCAATGATAGGCATGATTTCCGTCGCTATTTTTAGCCTCGGGGGGGCGCTAATGGCCGGATTGGGCGCCGGCGACAGCCTCAGCGCATATATTATCGCGGCCACTATTCCGATGCTGGCAGCATTATTCATTATCGTTAATATATTCACCAGGCAGAAGAGGAGTAAAACGAAAATAACAGCTTCAGGCCATTAATTACTCACGGACGACTTTTTATTAAGGATGAATAAAATGGACACTTTATCCTGCGTCGATGCCCTCTGCGCACTCGACAGCCCTTATCATGAAGATAGCGATTCACAACGGCTCTTTGATGAAGCCATGCGTGAAATCGTTGCATTTCATGTTATGAATACGCCGGGCTACCGCCAGTGGCTGGCCCGCCACAATATTCCGGCAGATGCGGCCAATATAGACTCGTGGTCGCAGCTGCCGCCGATCTTTGCCGACTATTTCAAACATAATCTGCCGATCGGCCGCTCCGGTGAGGATGCGCTTGAACTCACCTCTTCCGGTACCAGCGGGCAGAAAAGTCGAATGCGCTATGATGCGCGCAGTATCGGAGCCGCCCAAGGAATGGTCGATCGCATTTTCCGCCATTATGGCTGGGAAACGCCCGATGCGCCCTGCAACTACCTGCTCCTCAGCTACGAACCCGCCGATATCATCACGCTTGGCACCTCTTTTACCGACCAGTTCTTGTGTAAATACGCGCCGGTCAAACGCGCCGTTTACGCGCTGCGTCACACCGGGAGCGGGCATGAGTTCGACCCTTTCGGCGTGATTCGCGCTTTACAGGAGTTTGCTGAAGAGGGATTACCGGTACGAATCCTGGGTTTCCCGGCATTTATGTGGTTCATACTTGAACGGATGCGAGAAATGCAGCTACCGCCGCTCCAGCTTCATCATCAATCGCTGGCCTTTTTCGGCGGCGGCTGGAAAACGCATGCCGACCGTGAAATCCCTAAATCCGCGTTCTATGCGCGGCTGACCCAACAGCTCGGGATCCCCGATAGCCGATGCCGCGACGGCTATGGTTCCGTGGAGCACTGCGTGCCCTACATTGAATGCGCGCATCACCATTTCCATATTCCCGTTTATTCCCGCGCCTGGATCCGCGATACCGCCTCTCTGGCGGTGAAAGATTATGGGCAGCGCGGTTTTATACAGTTTGTGTCGCCTTATATCACCTCCTGCCCTGCGCACAGCGTGGTCATGAGCGATCTTGCACAATTGCACCGCGCTGAAGAGTGCGGATGCGGTGTGACAACCGATTGGTTTGAGCTGCTGGGCCGGGCCAGCCATAGCAAAGCACGTAGCTGCGCACTGGCGGCGTCAGAACTGATTAAGGGAAATTAATATGTATCTCATTCAGGGAAAAAACTATCCCTCGCTCACGCCAGAAGAGGCCATCGCCATGTTGACGAGCGGGCTGGATAGCGCGCTGAGCCAACCGCCGCGTCCGGAAACCGTGCTTGCCTGCGCCGGGCGTTTTATCGAACAGCTAAAAGACCACGCTTTCCTTCCTCAACTGGGCCCGGCTTATCGGGAAGAGGTCAGAAAGTTTTGCCAACCGGACGCGCTGCGCCAAAAACTCGAGCATGAGCTGGGCGATACCCCCTTTTCCGTGCGCCGCATTAACTACCGTGAACCGCAGTTTGAAGGCTGGCGTCCTTTGGGCGTCGTGGTGCATGTCACCCCAGCCAATGCGGAACTGCTTCCCTTCTTCGCAATAATAGAGAGCCTGCTGGTCGGGAATATTAACTGGCTGCGCCCGAGCGCCAGCGAACAAGGAATGACAATCGATCTGCTACGGGCGTTTATTCGCTGCGATTTAACGGACCAGCTGGCTAACTTCGTCGCCGTGGTTCCCGTCGAAACCACGCGCCTTTCCCTACTGCTTACCCACGCCGATGGTATATCGGCCTGGGGTGGCGATACCGCCCTCGAGGCGATTCGTCAACAGCTCCCTGGCGGGTGTCGCTGGATCCCATGGGGACATAAAATCAGCTTTGCCTGGCTACAACCGGATGCCGTTAATGAAGAAAGCCTTCTCGCGCTGGCGGATGACGTTTGCTGTTTTGACCAGCAGGCCTGTTCCAGCCCGCAAATCGTTTTTGTTGATAGCGATGATTCGGCGGTATTGCAGGATATTGGCGAAAGACTGGCGGAGGCCATGCGGCGCCGTCACGTACGGTGGCAACCGTTAATGCCCGATGAAAAGGCGGCGGCGGATATCACCCGCGCCGTCGCCTTCGCGCAGCTGGACACCGTATTTGCCGGGGCTGACAACGCTCTGCTGGCAGGAGATGGCTGGCGCATCATTCAGCAACACACCTCGGCCATAACGCCTTCACCGCTGTTCCGAACCGTCCTGCTGCGGCCGCTACCGCAAAATAAAGTGATGCAAACGCTGCGCCCCTGGCGAACCCACCTGCAAACCTGCGGGCTGGTTGCCGCCGATCGGGACAGAATCCCCCTCAGCCAACTGCTGCTGGCAGCCGGCGTCAATCGAATTACCCCCGTCGGTAAAATGCATGACGGCTATCACGGCGAACCGCATGACGGCGTTTACGCCTTAAGTCAGCTGGCTCGCCGCGTCACCGTGACGCTGGATGCCGATGTCCTGCCGCAGCAGGCCACGCTCGATCCGAACCCGCCGCCGCCGATGCTGACGGCGCAGCAGCCGATTATGGATAAAACGGCATTCTTACAGCACGCGATGCGGCCCAGCGCCCAGCTTTTCTTTCGCAGCGGCGGCAGCAGCGGCGTGCCTAAACTCGCCGGGTTTACCTATCGCGACTATCGCCGCCAGATGCAGGCCGCCGCCGCAGGCATGTTCGCCGCCGGGCTGGATCCCGCCCACGACAAAGTGCTCAATCTGATGTACGCGGGCAATCTCTACGGTGGTTTACTCAGCTTCTTCACCCTACTGGAAATGCTTGAAGTGACCCATCTTCCCATGGGCGGCCCCCATGATGATGACTACCACGAGATCGCCCGGACCATTGTGAATCAGGGCGTTACCACGCTCATTGGTATGCCAAGCACGCTGTATCAGCTCTTTACGCGAGAAGAGGCCATTCTGCGCGACTACGGCGGTATTCAGAAACTGCTGCTGGGCGGCGAACATATGGGCGTCGCCCAGCGTGACTATATTCATGGTTTCGGGGTGAAAACCATTCGCTCGGCGCTGTATGGTTCGGTTGATGCCGGGCCGCTGGGACATGCCTGTACGCATTGCCCGGATGGCGTGTTTCACCTGATGACGGATATTCAATGGCTGGAGATTGTCGACCCGCTCGACGATCGGCCCGTCGCGCCCGGCGATGCCGGCCGCCTGCTCTTTACCTCGACGGCCCGCGAAGGTCAGAAGGTGATTCGTTATGACATCGGCGATATGGGCCGTTGGCTGCCGGGCGAATGCCCCTGCGGCGCCCCCAGCCCCCGCTTTGAGCTTTTAGGCCGCCACGGCAGCCTGGTGCGTATCGGCACGATGTTTATTCAACCCCAGCGGTTGGCAACGCTCGCCGATGCCCCTGTTCAATTGATTCTTCAACATAACCCGCGCAGCGGGCTCGAATGCATCAACATCTTCACCGACGGCAATATTAATACCGTCAAACAGCGGGTCTGCACCGACCCTGAGCTCAAAATGGCATTGGACGCCCATTTGCTGGAGTTAGCCGTGACCAGCCGCCCGTTCAGCGAATTTGAACGGCATCCGCAAAGCGGCAAGACGCCGCTGGTCATTGATAAACGCCGTTGAGCGCACTCTCCGCCGATCGGCTCACAATAAGGATATTTGAATATGACAACAGCAAAGATGATGGGTCACTTTGATCCGCAATCCACCCAAACGGAAGAAGTGGCCGTAAGCCCACCGGGTCTCGAACAGCTTGTCGAGAGGGTTCGCTGCCGCTCGCCTTTCTATGCCGAACACTATCGCCATCTCGCCGCCCGCGGCTGGCAGCTGAAGGACCTGCCGCTTATCAATCCCGAACGCTACTGGGAGGGGAGCCAGGGCCTGAAAAACTGGCCCGTCCTCACCGGGCCGGTGGAGGACGGTATTGTCTTTAAGACCGGCGGTACCACCGGCGGCGGCAAGCTGTCGGTTTTTTCCCGCCAGGAGTGGCGTGCGTTCGTCACCAGTTTTGGCCGCAGCCTCTCCAGCCAGCTCAAGCCCGGCGCGCGCGTGGCAAATTTATTTTTCGCCGGTGATTTGTACGCGAGCTTCTTATTTATCCACGGCGCGCTTTCGCACATGTCGATACCGGTATGCGAGTACCCTTTCACCGGATCGCTTGAACCGCACACCCTCACCGAACAGATCGTCCAGCACGATATCAACGTACTGGTAGGCGTCCCGGCGATGCTGCTGCAATATGCGGCAGAGCTCGCTGGAAAAAACCGCCGTCTGCCCGGTATCGAGACCATCCTTTACGGCAGCGAGAGTCTTTTTACTGAACAGCTACAGCTGCTGGAATCCGCCTTTCCCAACGCCCGTATTGCTTCTATCGGCTGCGCCTGCGTGGATGCCGGGCTTATCGGACTCAGCACGCCGGATTGCCTGGCGGACGAGCATCGGGTCTTTGAACCCGAAACTATCGTGGAAATTATTGATGAAGCGACGGGCGAGCCGATCGACGAAATCAATCGTTCCGGAATGCTGGTGGTCACCAGCCTTACGCGCACGCTGATGCCGCTGATTCGCTATCCGGTAGGCGATTTGGCCGCCTGGCGTGAACCTCCGGGAAGCAAACATCGCAAGTTTATTTTGCAGGGACGCAGTAGCCTCGGGCACCGCTTGCGGGTAGGTTACGCCTCGCTATTTCCTGATGAAATAGCGGCCCTTATTACGGAAGAGATGGGGCATCAGCAGTGGCAGCTGATGCTGGAGCACGCCGATAACCGGGATCGTTTGAGCTTACGTATCGCCTTTTCCGGTACCCGGCAGCAGGCCGACAGGCTCTGCGGTCAATTACTCGCCAGGGATCACGCTCTCGCAGAACTACAGGCTGCCGGCCAGCTGTGCGTTCAGGTTCACTGGTGCAGCCAGGCGGAACTTATCCGCAATACCCGAACAGGTAAGCTGCAGCGGGTGATCGACAAACGCGCCTACCTCGCGCAGGAGGCGGTGAAATGATTGAAATCAGAGCGTTCCAGCGACAAGACGGCGAAGGTATCAGCGCCTTATTTCGCACGGTTTACGGCGATCGCTATGTCTATCCTGATATCTATATGCCCAGCCTGATTGGCTGGCGCAACGCCCGGGACGAATGGCACAGCGCGATAGCCGAACAGAATGGCATCATCATCGGGCATGCCGCCTTATGGCGGCACCACGCGGATAAGCAGACGGCCGAACTGGCCATGTTCGCGGTGCACCCCGCCTTCAGAAACCGGGGCGTAGCCACCCAACTGGGGGAATATTTGCGTCTTGCCGCAAGCAGGCTTGGCCTGGGCACGCTAACCATCAAAATGGTATCCAGCCATCCACACTCGCAGCGCCTGGCGCAGAGGCTGGGCTTTTACTCAACGGGGTTGCTCAGAGATTACGTCCCCTCCCCCTTTCAATCCGGCCTGCGTGAAAGCATTATCCTCGGCGTATTACCCTTGCAGCCACGCCCCGTCCCGCTCACCGCGGATGATAGCCGTGATGATGGTTGGATAAACTTGCTAAAGGAAAAATTTGGCGCGGCGCAGATCCCGCCCGCCAGGGAAACTTGTGCAGCCCCCGTTGAAATTGCCCTTTGTGATGATCGGGTGGACGTCACGATGAATATATCAACGCAACAGATGGTCGACGAGATTTCCCGACTGCCGGCCCGTAAACTGATTTATATCCGGGCGCGCGTGGATGGCGCGCTGATGTCGCTACGACCCAGGCTGCGGCGAGCAGGTTTTACCGATATGGGGCTGGAGCCAGCGGCCGGAGGAGAGTGGTTCTGGCTGCTGCAGCGCGGCTATCATCCCCGGCAGCTCGACCTCTCCTGCCCTATCGCTATTGCCCTGCAGAAAACGGCCGATGGCGATATCAATCATAACGCGCGCGCCTGACAATCCCTTTTATCTGACGCCTGTTTTTGGCACACCGAAGGCCCAGTGTCGGGCCTGACTAGTTCTGCTCGGCGACCAGCAGCGCCTGGGTATCCGGCTCCAGCGCCTGGAAAACGTGCTCCCGATCGGCGGGATAGCAGATGTAATCTCCCTCCCCCAGCTCTTCCGGCGCTTCCGTCAGGCCGACCCGCGCGCGCCCCTGGGTGACAATAATATGCTCCACCGAACCCGGCGGATGAGGGTGGGAAATGCGGTCCGCGCCCGGCTGGGTCAGCAGGAGATAAATATCGCGCCGCGCGCCCGGCGGGCAGGCGGCCAGTAAAATCGCCTGATAGTTTGCCTGCTCGGCGATCACTTTCGTTCCCTCGCCGCGGCGGATCACCTGGGTGGTATTCACCTGCGGCTCCAGCAGCCGGGCAAAGGGGATATCGAGGGCCACGCACAGCGCCCAGAGGGTTTCCAGGCTCGGGTTACCGTTGCCGGACTCCAGCTGCGATAACGTTGATTTGGCGATTCCCGCCCGTCGCGCAACTTCGGCAAGGGAAAGACCGGTGCGCGCGCGTTCCCGCACCAGGCTTTTGGCAATCAGGCTAATTGGCTGAGTCATACAGCCCTCCGTGTTTTTTATAACGAACGTTTCGTTCGCCTTGAAATGCGATTCTGTTACGTTCATTATAATGGAAATTCGTTCGATATGGCTAAAGAGTATGAAACAACACTTCGCTACGCTTAAAGGCGACACCCTCAGAGCAATTGTTTTAGTCTGCCTCGCGGTAGGCATCGTCGGGATGTCCTACGGCTCGCTGGCCGTCGCCTACGGCTTCCCGATTTGGGTCCCCTTTGTGCTTTCGGTTTGCGTCCTGGCGGGGGCCTCAGAGTTTATGTTTATCGGCATTGTCGCCAGCGGCGGCAACCCGCTGGCGGCAGCGGCGGCCGGTTTGCTGGTCAACGCGCGGCATATTCCCTTCGGCGTGACGGTTCGCGACCTGGTCGGCCAGCTCGCCGCCAGCTTCCTCGGCTGCCATATTATGAACGATGAAAGCGTGGTGTTTGGTCTGTCGCAGAAAACCCCCGAGCAGCGGCGGGCCGCCTACTGGCTGTGCGGCCTGGGCGTGGCGCTGATCTGGCCGTTGGGGGCGCTCCTGGGCGCGGGGGTCGGCAAACTGCTCCCGGCCCCGGAAACCATTGGCCTCGATGCGGTATTCCCGGCGATTCTGCTGGCGCTGGTGGTGCCGGCCTTTAAAAACCGCACCACGCTGATCCGCGCCTGCAGCGGAGCGGCCCTGTCGCTGGCCGCCGTTCCTTTCGCACCGGTTGGCCTGCCGGTTTTGCTGTCGCTGTTTGGCCTGCTGACGAGGAAAAAATAATGGGCAATATGACGCTATTTATCGCCGGTATTGCGATTCTTTCGCTGGGCACCTACTTAATGCGTTTAGGCGGGGCGAAGCTCGGCAGCCGGCTGGCGTTTTCCGAGCGCGCCCAGGCGCTGCTTTCCGATGCGGCGACGGTGCTGCTCTTTTCCGTGGCGCTGGCGACCACCTTTTACGAAGGCGAACATTTTGCCGGGATGGCGCGGGTGCTGGGCGTGGGCCTGGCGGTGTTCCTTGCCTGGCGTAAGATGCCGCTGATCGTGGTAATTATCGCCGCCGCCGTGGCGACGGCGCTGCTGCGGATGGCGGGCGTCGCCTGATCCGACCTACGAAACGCGAAACATCATGTTGTTATGCAATTTTTATAGGCCGTGCCAGCAAAGCGCCGCCGGGCAGCTGCCCTTAAGGGCTTACGCTATTTGTGCTTCGATCCAACGGGTAGCGGACGCCATATCCAGCGGCTTGTGCTGATCCACGGTGAACACCGGCCCCAGCCGCATCGGTTCCGCCTGCTGCGCCAGCTGCGCCAGTTCCGGAAGATACTCCTCGCCCGGGTGCCCCGGCTTACGATCCTGCAACCGGCTGGCATAGCGCGACACCGCAAGCTCAGGCGAGATGTGGTTCCAGACCTCCAGCACTTTCTCAACGCCCGCGTGTTGCAGCAGCTGCTGTAGCGTGTCGCGCGGTTGAAAGCCAAACCAGGCGTCAATAAGCCAGATACAGCCTGCCGGCGACTGGCCGACGATCGACCAGATGACTTCATACGCGGCGCAGCCCAGCTGCCGGTTGAAGGTCCGGTCGATCCCGGTAAAGCACGCCATAAACGGCTCTTTAATACCGTCGATGGTCAGCTGCGGCAGATTAAACGCTGCCGATAGCTGCCGGGTGACGGTGCTTTTACCCGATGCGGGAATACCGTTAATTAAAATCACCGTTTTGCAGCCGGGTGTGAGATGTCTGTTCATAACAACGCGACGACCTCCTCTCTGCTGCTGGCGGCCCGCAGCTTCGCCATGGTCTCGTTATTATCAAGCAGAGCGACAATCGCCCGAATCCCCTCTTCAATATGAGCATTGCTGTCCTGCGCGCCGAACATAATGACGATATCCGCCTTCTCGCTATCGGCAAATTGAATCGGCTTATTCAACACCACAAGGCTGAAGCAGTTGCGTTTGACGCCACATTCCGGCCTGGCGTGAGGGATGGCGACACCTTCATCAAACACGTAATAGGCGCCATGATGCAGGGTATTATCGATCACCGCCTGGCCGTAATCTGCCGAGATATAGCCTTTTGCAACCAGCGGGCTGGCCGCCAGCTGGATCACCTTCTGCCAGTCGGACTCCGTGACGCCGACCTGAATCGCATCGGCCTCAATCAGCAGTTCTTTTATCGTCATTATCACTTCCTATATATTATGGCGAATAATGTTACGTAACTCATCAATGCGCATAAAAAGCGCATCGATTTCCTCGCGATGCGTATGACTTTTGGCATAGACCGACAGCGCCCGGTTATATATCAGCATTAATGCTTTCTGCACTTCGCCATTAGCCGGGTTGCCCCGTAACTCGCCTTCCAGCCTGGCAATTTCCCCCGCCAGCTGGCGAGACTGTTCGTCATAATCCTGCGGGGGTTGATTCTCTTTTTTCCACAGCGTTTTCAAAGATTCAAACATAGCGAGCTCCTCCCCGACGGACAGCAGGGCAACGGAATACGGTTTAAAAATATGCGTTTATTTAAACAGGGCGATTTTTTCCATTAATACATGGGTGACCGCGTTATTCGCCGGAATTAAAAATTTGCGCACGCTGTCGTTCACTTTGCCTTTTTCAAACGTGCTTTTACATTGATCGACCCACTGCACATTCATTTCAGTGCCGACGTTCACCTTGTTGATACCTTCAGTAACGGCCAGGCGCATATCTTCATCGCTGACGCCGGTGCCGCCGTGCAGCACTAACGGCACGCCGGTCGCGGCGCTAATCTCTTTCAGCCGCTGGTGCTGGATCTGCGCCTTACCGGTATACAGGCCGTGCACCGTGCCCACGGAGACCGCCAGCATATCCACCTGCGTCTCCTCCACAAAGCGTTTGGCGTCCTCCACCGTAGTGAAGCAGATATCCTCCGCGGCCACGGCTTTGCCATCTTCCGATCCGCCGATCGCTCCCAGCTCGCCTTCTACCGTGATATTCCGCGGGCGCGCCATTTCCACCACGATGCGGGTATTGCCAATATTCTCTTCCAGATCCAGATGGGAGCCGTCGTACATCACCGATGAAAATCCGGCATCCATGGCCGTTTCAATGGCGCTGATATCAGAGCAGTGATCCAGGTGCAGGCAGGTCGGCACGTTTTCACTTTCCGCTAATGAACGAACCGCATCCACCAGTAAACGATAGCCGAGATATTCCGCCGTCCCGGTAGAGATTTGAATCATTAATGGGCTATCGCTTTGTTGCGCCGCTTTAAAAAAGGCGGGCAGCATTTCAATACAGTGCAAATTAAATGAGCCAATGGCTTTAAAATCTCTTTCCTGCGCAATTTTCAGAATAGCGTTGAAGTTATACAGACTCATGAACATTTTCCCCTTTCGGCTTCGCTGATTTACCGTTTACGAACCATGCCAGTGCGGCAACAAAAACAATGAACAAGGCGACAAAGAGCCAGTTGTTCTGGAAGGCGTGGCCTAATACCAGACCGGAACTAATAACGTCCGAATCGCTGAAGGTGACGCCGGTAAAACCGTAGCTTTCCAGCATCGGTACCAAAATGGCGGGCAGGAAGGTGATAAACAGGCCGTGAATGACGCCGCCAATCATCGCCCCGCGGCGGCCGCCCAGCGCGTTACCGAAGACGCCCGCCGTACCGCCGGCAAAAAAGTTGGTTAACAGACCGGGCAGGATCATCGCCAGGCCAAACATCGGGAACACCAGCATGCCGATGATGGAGCCGATGGTCGTCGCCAGGAAGCCGACGATCACCGCATTGGGCGCATACGGAAACAGCACCGGGCAATCCAGCGCAGGCTTAGCGTCCGGGACAATGCGCATCGCAATTCCGCGAAATGCCGGCACCAGCTCGTTGAGCAACAGGCGCACGCCGCTGTAGAGAACGAATACCCCCGCCACAAACTGAATGGACTGCATAAAGGCGTACATCAGGTAGTTAATGCCGTTGGAGAACTGAGCGATATATTCCGGGCCCGCCGCAATCGCGGGAATGAGATACATCGGCACCATCACCACCGCCATCGCGAGATAGGTGTCCTGGAGGAACTTAAAGTTATCCGGTAATTCAAGATCTTCCGTTGAGCGGGAACCTTTACCCACCACTTTAGCCACCGCCGCCTGCACCAGATAGCCGATAGTGCAGAAATGCCCCAGCGCCACGTCATCGGAACCGGTGATGCGCCTGACGACCGGCTGCGCCAGGGCGGGCATCAGTACCGCCATCACGCCGCCGAAAATACCACCGGTTAAAATCAACGGCAGTCCGGTCAACCCGGCTTTATAGCCAATCACCGCGCCGATGGTTGCCATCCACAGCAGCGCCTGGCCGGTCAGAAAGATATATTTCAGCGGCGTCAGGCGGGCGATAATGATGTTGACGGCAAAAATCACCATCAGGGTCAGCGCGACTTCGGAACCTAATTCACGGTTGGCTAATCCGGCGATGGCGGCGACATCGGTAATGTAGCCTTTCATGCCGAATCCCTGCGTGAAGATATCGTTAAGGAACGTTAGCGTGGCGACAATAATGTTGATGCCGGCCATCATAATTAAGAAACCGAGCAGCGTTTTAAACGTCCCCTCCGCCGTTTTGCCCGCTGATTTTTTTTGCAGAATCAGGCCCAGCATCGCAATAAATGCAATTAATATTGAAGCCTGGCCGAGTAAATCTTTAACGATAAACTCTACAAAGCTATTCATAGTCCGCTACCTTCAGGTTACGCTCTTTTAAGAATGCGACGATCTTAGCTTCAATTTCATCTTTATCGGTGAGCTTATGCAGTACCACCACGCGTTTAATTTCTTCCGCACTGGCATCCGCCGTTAATATATCGGCGAAGGTTTTTTGCGTCAGAATCATATCTGATTTAAACGCCCCGGCTTCGGAAATAGTGGTATGTTCAATCTGTGCGGGAATCTCCAGCTTCTTTAAAACTGCCTTCGCCGTCATTTCAATGGCAAAGCTTGAACCGAGGCCGCAGCCACATACGCATAGAATTTTCAGCATGTAGGGTCTCCTCAAATAATATTGAGTTGTTTGGCAAGTTTATAATGATGTCCTTCAGTGTCGACCAGACGTTTTTTCATACTAACTAAATCAATCGGAATAGGTTTGTTGCTTGAATTAATTATGATGGCTTTATTTTTCATCCCTGACTGAATACAGCGAACCACTTCACTGGCCATAATCGTGCCCTGGTAAATTTCTTCGCAGGTCGGATCGCCATTGCGCAAACCGTAGCCTACGATGGTTTTACGAATACGCACGCCAATTTGCGGTTCAAGCTGCTTAATCATGGTATCAATGGCCCCCTGAAAGCCGGGAGAATACTCCCTGGTGTAGCCTTCAGAGCACAGGATCACCACGCTGTTCTGCTGTGTCAGCTTATGCTTCACCCGCTCGGCCAGCGTTTCTAACGGCATCTGCGATTCCGGAATCAGGGCGATATCAGCATTCGATTTAATCGCGGATTGCAGCGTTAACTCTCCACAATAGCCTCCTAATATTTCGACCATAAAGACGCGGCCCGGTAATGCTCTTCCGGTATTTCTTAACCGGGAAATTTCCTTAATAATCTGCTCGCAGGCGGTGGAAAAACCAATGGTATAATCGCTGCCGTACACATCATTATCGATAGTCATCCCGACGCCAAAGCAGTTAATATCAAATTCGCTCAGCGTATTGAGAAACTGCAGGCTGCCGTCGCCGCCGGCCATAATCAGCACATCAATGCGCAGTGATTTAATTTTTTTAGCTATGGTTTCATATTCACTGCGCAGCAGCCTGCGGCTGGTTCGCCCGGAGGTGATGATCGGAATAGAGGCAATGGAGAAATCAACCAGATCGCGCCAGGCGACTTCGTGATGATTTTTATCCAGCAGTCCGGGTATTCCGCCATTAAAAAGGGTGATATCGGCACTCGCCAGTCTGGCTATCTGGAATATAAAATTATTAATTCCAGAAACATCGCCGCCGCTAATAACCATGCCAATTTTCATTGCCTGTCTCCGTTGCTTTGCTTGCCCACATTTTTCCCTGAGTTCAAGACCGTTATTTGCAATAGAGATCACAATATGCTGATAAATTCCTCCGAGCCTAATATTGACAGTGGGTTTATTTCCTCATTTTTTGTGATGCATATCTCTTTTATAAAATGAGATCGTCTTAACAATTATCTTTTTATTTTCTTTAAGATCATTAAGTTGCTTGAAGCGATAATTGTGCGGGTGGGCTGCCTGTTTTCTCCCATAAACTCAGCGATGATAAAAAAGCAGAAATGTGATAAATAGCGCATTTTTTTGCGTCAGGAAGGTTCACGGCTCGCGTATCACGCGGTTCGGGCAACAGCGCTCTTCTGGCGTTCGCAAGTGCGTCGCCTGCTTTTACATCCTATAAAATCTGTGGCGATCTCCATCACATTCTAATCAAAACATGGTTTCATTTTTATCTAATGCCGTAGAAAGTACTCAGTGTCTAATAAAAGCAGTAGTGTCTAGTGTCGAAATTAAATCGACGCTATTTTCTACTCTATCCGGGGCATTGAAGAATGGCGCTGTCGGCAAAAGAAAAATTATTCCAGAAAATAGTCACCCACTACGCACGGAAACCCGCAGGATTCACGGCTCAGGACTGTGCGGACTTTATGCAGGTTAAACGCAGCGTTATCAGCCATTACCTCAACAGGCTGTGCGATGACGGTTACCTGCGTAAAGAAAACACCCGTCCGGTGCGCTTCTATGTGCAGCAAAACGGTGGGGAAAAGACTCAGCCATCTCGCATAGTGTCGAAAAAGCACGACGCCTTTCAGCCGCTGATTGGCGCGCACGGGAGCCTGGCCGACGCCGTCGCGCTGTGCCGCTCGGCGGTGGACTATCCCGGTGACGGTTTGCCTGTCCTGCTCTCCGGGGAGAGCGGCGTCGGCAAAAGCCATCTGGCGATGCTGATTTATCAGTACGCTCTCGAGCGCGGGGTTATCGCAGCGGACAAACCCTTCGTTGAGCTTAACTGCGCCGATTACGCCAACAATCCGGAGCTGCTTTCGGCAACCCTTTTCGGCTATACCCGCGGCGCTTTCACCGGCGCTGACCGCGAGAAACGCGGCGCCTTTGATGACGCCGATGGCGGATTTCTGTTTCTCGATGAAGTGCATCGTCTCTCGGCAGAGAACCAGGAAAAACTGTTTCTGTATATGGATAAAGGATATTTCTACCGTCTTGGCGATAACCGTACGCGCCATCCGGCGTCGCTGCGCTTTATCTTCGCCACCACGGAAAATATCGATACCGTCCTGCTTAACACCTTCCGTCGCCGCATCCCGGTGCGCGTCACGCTGCCCAACTATATTTCGCGCCCGCTGACCGAGCGCGTCAATCAGGTCAGCCACTTTTTGCAGCAGGAAGCGCGCAGCCTGCGTCGGGATATCCATCTCGATAATCAGCTGATGCATCAGCTGGTCACCTCCCCGGTGCGCGGCAATATTGGCGAGTTAAAAAATCAGATTAAAGTGATGTGCGCCAGCGCCTGGAGCGAGAGTCGTGAGGCTGACGTCATCACGCTACGCGGCCCGGCGTCCGGCGGTGAAATAATCCGTATTGCCGCCAGCGCGCATGAAGATGCGCTGAATGTCAGCCAGCTGCTGCCCAAAGCGATGCGCGATGAGGTGATTTTTCGCGACTTTTGCCACAGCGGTAACGTGCTGTTGCTGAATCGCAAAGTAGAACAGCTGCTGACTACCGTCAGCGGCGCGGTCTCCGCCGAGTCGCTGTACAGCGGCTATATCTGGCAGAACACCATTCACGCGCTGGAGGAGCTGGAGAGCCTGACCGGCATCTCCTGTAGCCCGGAGATCCGCAAGGCGGTCTGGCTCTGCCTGAGCTATGCGCTGCATGCTCCGGAGGAGGCGCTCGACCCAGGCGAACTGCAAACCATTTCCGATTATGTTTCCGCTAAGGCACGGCTGCTGGCCGAAGAGTGCCTCGCTTTGCTGAGCAAGCATGTCACCCGGCAGCCGCTCCCCCTGCTTCAGCCGCTGCTAAGCTGCGCTTTTCACACCCTCGCCGGCGAAGACGATCCGATTCAGGGCATTATCGTGTCCCACGGTCGCGCCACGGCGTCGAGCATCGCCGGGATCGCCAACCAGCTCACCGGCGGCTACTACTTTAAAGCCTTCGACATGGCGAACGCGACGTCCACCAGAGAGATCATCGACCTGCTGATTGCCCACGTTTCCCGCCTTAAACAAGGCGCGGGGCTGATTATTCTGGTGGATATGGGGTCGCTAAAAGAGATCTACGAAGAGATTAAGCTCCACCTGCACGGCGAACTGTTGGTTATCAACAACGTCAGTACGGCCATGGCGCTGGATATTGCGGCCAAAATTCAGGATAAGCTGTCGATGGAGGCGATTATTGAGAGCGCCAAAGGCGCGTATGAGGTGGAAACGCGCTACTACGCGGGCGTGTTGCCGGGCAATAAAATCATTATCTCCTGTATCTCCGGCGAAGGGATCTCCCGCAAGCTGAAGGATATCGTTCAGCGCTTCCTGGCACAGGAGGAGATCGACATTATTACGATGGAGTATGACGACCTGAAGTGGAAAATCGCCCACGCCGACCCGGCACTGAACGGCACGCGGTTGATCATTACCACCACCGATCTGGAAGCCGGGTATATTCCGCTACTTAGCGTAGAGCAGCTGATTAAAGAAAAGACGCGGGTGTTAAAACGCGACTACTTCAACGGCCTGCTGATGGAAGGCGGCCTGGAGCCCATGATTGATGAAGTGGTCAAGCTGTTTACCGTCGAAGGCGTCGCCAGCCGCCTTAACTTCCTCAATCCGGTGGTGATTATTGATGAAGTCGAAGCGGTCATTAAGCAGTATGAAGCCTTCTACAAAATCCATTTTGAAAGCTATCTGCGCATCAATCTGTTTATGCATATCGCCCTGATGATCGAGCGGGTAATGGTCAACAACGGCGTGCGCCACCGGGAAGAGGCGGAGCTGACGCTGGCGCAGCAGGCGTTTGTCGCCGTCCACGACACCTTTTTCCAGGCCCTGAACCGCAAATATAATATCACCCTGCCGCTTACCGAAGTGCTGATGATTTATGAAATCATGGAGCCGTGGATCGCCTTTGACCCCGACCATTAACCCCCCGTTGCCAGCGTCGGCTGGCAAACCTGTCGACACTGAATAAACTGCCCATTCAACACTGCAAAAAGCGTCCAAAAATCCGTTTTTATCATTTAAAAACATACATATAAAAACATGGCACGCTGATTGCTATTTCATTTTCAGATACCTGAAAAGATGAAGGAATATGCAATGCGAGAGATGTACATCGCAACCCATGGCCGCTACGCAGAAGGGATAGTGTCGGCATTAAATCTGCTGATTGGCGACGACCATGGCGTCACGCCCGTCTGCGCCTACTGTGGTGAAATTGAGTCAACGGCTGAACTGGCCATCCGCTTTGACGCTATCGCCCGGCAGGCGGCCGGTCGCGGCAATGAGCTGGTGCTGTTTACCGATATGCCCGGCGGAAGCGTCAACAATACCGCCGTACAGATGATGGTCAAATATCCCCACGCGCACGTCATCAGCGGCGCCAGCCTGATTATGCTGATGGAGTTTTGCATGTCGGAACACGTCGAAACCGCGCAGCGGCTTCAGGATGCCGTCGCCGCCGCCAGCGGGGCGATGCAGTACATGAATCAGCTGCCGGAAATCATCGCGGCGCGCCAGGCTGCGCAGCACAAAACGCAGGACAATATTGATGATTTTTTTGCCGAAGAGGGAAACCCGTGACTATCGCACTCGAAGCGCTTGATGCGCGCTATCTCTCGCCGCAGCCGAGGTTAAATCATACCTGGCTTAACGCGGCAATCGGCGAAGTGCTGACGCAGCTCGACGCCATGCTGCCGCGCTTTACGGCAATCTTTCCCGCCGCCAGTGCGACACGGGGCCGCTATGAAAGCGTGGAGAAAGTCGACTGGACCGAGGGATTCTGGACCGGCATGCTGTGGCTCGCCTGGGAGGTCACCGGCGATGATAAATATCGGGCGGTGGCGGAAAGCCTGCTCGATAGCTTTGAAGAACGTCTCGATAAGCAGATTAAAGTGGATACCCACGACCTGGGCTTTCTCTATCTCCTCTCCTGCGTTAACGCCTGGAAGCTCACCGGCAACCTGCGCGCACGCGAACTCGCCCTGCGCGCGGCCGAGCTGCTCTATCGCCGCTTTAACGCCACGGCGGGCGTCATTCAGGCCTGGGGAGATTTAAACGACCCGGCGCGTCAGGGGCGGATGATCATCGACTGCAATCTCAATGTTCCGCTGCTATTTTGGGCCGCCAACGAAACCGGAAATCAACGGTGGCGCGAGGCCGCCAGCCTTCATCTGGCGCAGGCGGCACGCTATCTGGTGCGTGAAGACGCCTCTACTTTCCATACATTTTATATGGATGTTCATAGCGGCCAGCCGCTGCGCGGCGATACGCACCAGGGATTCAGCGACAGCTCCTGCTGGGCGCGCGGCCAGGCGTGGGGAATTTATGGTTTCGCGCTGGGATACGCCCACACCGGCGATGCCTGGCAGCCCGAGCTCTCCCGCCGCCTGGCGCACTATTTTCTTAACCGCTTACCGGAAGATTTTGTCTGCTACTGGGATCTGATTTTTACCGCCGAAGATAACCAGTACCGGGATACCTCTGCGGCAGCGATCGCGGCCTGCGGCCTGGCAGAACTGCTGAAGCTATTACCGCTCACCGACCCGCTGCGTCCGGCCTACGGCAACGCTATCGAACTGATGATGCGCAATTTACGCGAGCGCTACTTTGCCCACGCGCAGGACGGCCTGCTGCGCGAAGGCGTTTATAACTTTGGCCGCAATATGGGCATTAACGAACCTAACCTCTGGGGCGATTACTTCTATTTCGAAGCCCTGGTTCGCCTTTCCCGCGTCTGGACACCCTACTTTTGCTAACTGGAGCTACACCATGATTTCTTTAGTACGTATTGACGATCGTTTAATCCACGGACAGGTTGCCGTGGTCTGGACCAAGCATCTGGGCGTGAACCGCATCCTGGTCGCCAATGACCAGATCGTGAATAACGAAGTGCAGAAAATGTCGCTGCGCATGGCGGCTCCCGATACCGCAAAGTGCGCCATTATGGCGGTGAAGGACGCGGGCGATGTGCTTAACGACCCGCGTTCGGAAGCCATGAAAATTATGGTGATCGTTAACAATGCCGCCGACGCCCGTCGGCTCGTCGAACAGGCGCCGGGGATAAAAACGCTGAACGTCGCTAACTTCGGGCGCATCACCGACAACCTGGCGGCGAAAAAGCGCATTAACGATACCGTCTACGTGACGCCGGAAGATGTGGCGGATTTCCACGCTATCGCCGACCGCGGCGTTGCCGTTGAATATCAGGTCCTGCCATCTCATCCGGTGAAAAACCTGATTGAGATGCTGGATAACGCCGCCAGTTAAGCGAGGTCGCTATGTTAACTTCCGCAATTCTTGTTGCTGTCATTATGTTTCTGGTGAAAACCGCCGACCATACGCTGGGTCAACCGCTGATTGAACGCCCGCTCATCTGCGGCGCGCTGGTGGGGTTGGTGCTGGGAGACCTGCAACAGGGCATTATTATCGGCGCCACGCTGGAGCTGATTTTCCTTGGCACCATCACCATCGGCGGCTCGGTTCCTGCCGACCTTGCGGTGGGGTCAGTACTGGCAACCGCTTTTACGATTCTAACCCACGCTGAGCCGCCGGTGGCCGTTGCGCTGGCGCTGCCTATCAGCCTGCTGGCGGTCTTTGTTTATCAGGTGCTGAAGCTGGTCTATACCGCTCTGGTTGAAAAATACGATGCGCTACTGGAACAGGGGCGTGACCGTGCGGCGCTGGGTTTGACGCTCGGTATGACCTTCTTTTACGGCATCCCCTTCGCCCTGATCGCCTTTTTTGGCGTGCTCTTCGGCACCGAGGTCATCCGCAGTCTGGTCGAGAGCATTCCGGGTACGGTCATGCGCGGCATGACGGCGGTTGGCGGCATTCTTCCGGCGCTTGGGTTCGCTATTCTGCTGAAGGCGCTGTGGAACCGTAACATCGCCGCCTTCTTCTTTATCGGTTTCGCGATGGCGGCCTATCTGCAATTGCCGATTATGGGGATTGCGATTATTGCAGCCTCGGTAGCGGTCTATCTGTGCTTTAACGAATTCAATCAGCTTAAGGCGAATAAACAAACGGCAACGGCGGCCGCGTCCGCCTCAGTTGACGATAAGGATGGGTTCTTCAATGACTGATATCCAGACACAAAGCGTTAGCGCTTACGCCGATGATAAAAGCGAGAAAAAGCTTTTTCGTCAGCTTTTTATCCGCCAGTTTCCGCTGCTGGGGTCGATGAACTTCACCCGTATGGAGGGATTAAGCTACGGCTGGGCGCTGGCGCCAATGCTGAAGAAAATCTACGCCAACGACCCGCACCGTTATCTTGAGTCGCTTAAGCGAAACAGCCAGTTCTTCAATACCAACCAGCATCTGGCGCCCTTTATTATGGGCCTGACGCTGTCGATGGAAAAAGAGAATGCCGCCAACCCGAACTTTGATACCTCCAGTATTAACGGCATCAAAGTGGCCTTAATGGGGCCATTTGCCGGGGTCGGTGATTCCTTCTTCTACGGCGTGCTGCGTATTATCGCCACCGGGATTGCCATTGGCCTGGCGTCGCAGGGTAATCCACTGGGGCCGCTGCTGTTCTTGCTGATTTACAATATTCCCAGCTATCTGCTGCGCTATTACGGCGGCGTCATGGGCTACCGTTTAGGCTCGAAGTATATCGCCGAAGCGACGCAGTCCGGGCTGCTGAGCTGTATCACCAAAGCCTCATCAATTATGGGATTAATGATGGTGGGGGCGATGAGCGCCAGCATGGTGAAGTTTACCACCACCTTTAAAACCACCATCGCCGGGCAGCCCTTTGTACTGCAGGAGATCCTCGACAAAATTTGCGTCGGGTTAATTCCTCTGCTTTTAGTTCTGGGCTGCCTGAAGCTGCTCAATAAAAAGGTCAGCCCCAATAAGGTGTTAATTATGCTGATTGTCTTCGGCTTTGCCGCTGCGGGTATTGGCATAATTTAACCCATCTCCTGGCTCCCTTTAATAAAAGGGAGCCGTCCTCTTACTCGTGATATGTATCGACGCAAATAAAAAATAAGTCAGTGTCGAATTAATGCCCAACACAAAAAAACAACATCATGTATTTTAAGGATTTTATATTCTGGCACAGCAATTGCTATTTAATAAGTGTCTTTTATTTCTCTTCAGAAATTATGGCACTTAATAAATCCTACAGGAATTAAAATGAAAACATTACGCACGCTATTGATCGGCATCCCGCTGTCCTGTTTTACGCTAAATACGCTTGCCGCGGCAACCTGGGTTGATAATCGCTACGCGCATACTACGGCTTCTGAGAAAAATCAGTATAAAATAGGCCTGGGTCATATATTTGATAATGGCGCCGGTGTTCTGGCCTCCGCCATGTACGACCTCGGACAAGATTTTAATCAAATGAAAAGCTCCTTTCAGGAGTTTGAAGGCTGGTATCCGATCCCGCTTAATGAAAAATGGACGCTGACGCCGGGCGGATTAACCGATATTGATAGTAAAGGAACGAAGCTGGCGCCTTATATCAGCCTCGATTATAAAATCAGTAAATCTTTAAGTTTTAGCAGCCGCTACCGCTATAACCATATGACCCATAAAGATCGCGATTACAACGGCTATATGGATTACAACGACAGCCATCAGTTCGACCTGTACCTTAATTACCAGGCGACTGAGAAACTGTGGCTTCAGTTCAACCCGGAGTTCTTCGTCAACACAAACGACTTCAATGCCTCTAACGGGCAGAAAACCCACTGGGAGCCAAGCATTGTGGCGCGCTACCGCGTCGATAAACACTGGCTTCCCTATGCGGAAGTGGCCTGGCTCGATCAGGATCAGAATCATGACGATCAGGTGAGATTCCGCCTCGGCATTCGCTATTACTTCGATTAAACCCCGCAAGGGCAGCGAAGCTGCCCTTCTCATATCGCCGTCAGGCTTACTGCAAACGCACGATAAACGGTGAGAAAACGGCGCTGCCGCCGGCGTTTTCATGCGCGCCACGCGCGTAAATGCCCATACGCGCGCCGATCCATTTTCCCGCACCGGCGGAAAACGACGGCGTCACCTGCTGCCATTCACGCTGCGTAAACCGATAACGAAAGCGGACTATCCCGTCGTAGTCCACCCGGAACCCCAGCGCAATCTCGTTGCAACAGGCGATCGCCTCAAGTTCGATGGCTTCTTGATGCGTTTCACCGCGATCGTCTATCCATCCGTGGCACAGCGATAGATGAAGATTCGGCGCGCAGTACCTCACGCGCAGTGCGGCAAAGCGTTGGCCGTAAATCGCGACTCCCGCTTCATCGCCATCCTGAGAAAACATCGGATGAACCGCTGTCTGCACGTGAAAACGTTCAGCGGGAAATTTTTGTAGCAGCAATTGAGGTAAACGATACAGGCTGATATCGGAAGCGGTCGGCGCGCAGCGCAAGCGTAGCCCTTGCGCATGCGGCATTAGCCAGCGGCGCTGGGGGTTTGCCTGCCATTGCCATTGAAGGCCGGGCTGGCCGCACGGGAAATCGTCGCTGGTCTGCAAACAACATGGAGCAAGAGGCAGCGCGGGTAAGCGATGGAGGCTTACGGGCTGCCCCTTACCGTGATCGTCAAGGCGTTGCCCAATTTGCGGCCAGCCGTCAGCCCGCCAGCTCAGCGGCTGAAGATGCACTATGCGGCCGTACACGCCTTTATCCTGAAAGTGGAAAAACCAGTTTTCACCGTTCTCCAGTTCAACCCACGCCCCCTGATGAGGGCCATTTATCGGTGAATCTCCCTGATGCAGAACATCGCGACTTTGCCATGGACCAGATAGCCTCGGGGCGCGCATGACCGTTTGCCAGCCTCGCTTGACGCCTCCGGCCGGAGCGAATATCCAGTATTCGCCGTTGCGCTTATATAATTTGGGGCCTTCCAGAGTGGGATGGGAGGGCGTTCCGTCAACAACGATCCGGCCGTTATCCAACAGCCGGGATGCATCCGGCGCCATTTCAAAAATCTGGAGCTTGTTTTTCACCCCGCTGCGGCTGAAAGCGAAAGCGTGAATCAGCCAGGCCCGTCCATCATCGTCCCAGAACGGACAAGGGTCTATCCAGCCAGGGGAAGCGTTCAGGCAATAGGGTTCGCTCCACTCGCCTCGCGGATCCCGGGCGTGGGAAACAAAAATACCCTCGTCGGGCAAACTGTAGAAAACCCAGAACAGGCCCCCATGGAAACGAATGGAGGGCGCCCAAATCCCCTTTCCCGGCTGAACGCTGTCGTATTCAGGCGAAGGCAGGCGTTTAACAATATGGTTAACGATTTGCCAGTGGATGAGATCGCGAGAGTGGAGAAGCGGTAAGCCGGGCAATTGATGGAAACTGGAAGCCACCATCCAGAAATCATCGCCTGTGCGAATGACATCGGGATCGGCGTAATCGGCATGAATCACGGGGTTTTGATAGAACAGCGGCATAGTGGGGGACCTTTTATTGTCGACTGTTCATCGTGTTGCAATAAGCGGACCACCGGATAAAAACGCTTAATTAACAATGAAATAAAAATATCTTCAGACACAAAAAAAGCGCCCCTTGGGCGCTCTTTCGACAGTAGCTTTACGCTTATTTATTCAGTTCCGCAGTCATGTGCACGCGGTTACCGGTAAACGCTTCGGTAATTTTGTAAGATGAAGCGCCAGCAGCCTGGGCCTGAGCGGCGATTTTCGCTTCCGCACCGTCCATCGTTGCGGCGGTCGCGGTCACGGTTTCCGCAGCGAAAGAACCAAAAGAAGCGGCCAGAGCGATAACTGCGACAAAAGTTTTGATGCTTTTCATGATATAAACCCTTTACGTTAGTTGTTTGAATAAGGCGCCGTGCCTTGATGTGATAAATAGTAGCCCTCACATCGCCAAACAAAAAGCGGAAGGATTTGTTGTCATCATTCAAAAAAACTGACTTAAATTTAACCCGCGATTAACCGCTGCGGATGCGTGTAAACGGTCGCCCTGCCCGGCTTGCAGAATCCCACCAGCGTCAGGTTGCAGCGCCCGGCGACGTCAACCGCCAGCGTAGTCGCGGCAGAGACCGCAAAGAGGATTTCCACCCCGCACATGGCCGCCTTCTGCACCATTTCATAGCTGGCGCGGCTGGAGACCAGCGCCGCGCCGTTCTGCCAGGCGCCTTCTGATTCCGCGCGGTGTCCCAGGAGCTTGTCCAGCGCCACGTGGCGACCCACGTCTTCATGGCCGCCCGCGAGCTCGCCGGAAGGACTTACCCAGGCCGCGGCGTGAGTACAGCCGGTAAGGCGGCCTATCGGCTGAAAATCATGCAGGTGAGCCAGCGCGCGATCGAGATTCGCCAGATCGAACGTCTGGGTAAAGGGCAGCGGCTGCACGGGCTTCCCGATATCGTTGAGCTGCTCAACGCCGCATACGCCGCAGCCGGTGCGTCCGGCCAGCGCGCGACGGCGCTCTTTCAGTCCCATAAAGCGGCGGCTGGAGAGTTCGATTTGCACTTCCAGGCCGTTACAGGCCTGAACGACGTCCATACCATAAATCTCGCCCCGGTTTTCGATAATCCCTTCGGATAAGGAAAAGCCGACGGCGAACTGCATCAGGTCTTTCGGCGTCGCCATCATCACCACGTGCGAGATGCCATTATAAACCAGCGCAACGGGTACCTCTTCAGCTAACTCGTCTGGCTGAGGATGTTGCAAATTTTGGCGCTTCCAGAGCGATACCTGGCGATAACCTGTGATATCTGTCACATTTTCGATTTGTTCAAGAGGCTTCTTGTTCACTTTGTCTTAACCGTATTGGAACAGGCATACACACAATGTGGTATTCTGTTTATATCCCTTCGGGAACGAGGGAAATTACCCCCAATTCTGAACCTTTGCGGCCCTTACCGCAAAGCAAATAACTATACGTGACAATGTCGAAACAAGGAGCGAACCATGCAGGTCAGCAGAAGGCAGTTCTTTAAGATCTGCGCTGGCGGTATGGCAGGAACCACGGCAGCGGCGCTGGGCTTTGCGCCCGGTTTAGCGCTCGCGGAAACACGGCAGTACAAGCTGCTGCGCACCCGCGAAACCCGTAACACCTGCACTTACTGTTCCGTTGGCTGCGGGCTGTTAATGTACAGCCTCGGCGACGGCGCAAAAAATGCCAAAGCGTCTATCTTCCATATCGAAGGTGACCCGGACCATCCGGTCAACCGTGGCGCGCTCTGCCCTAAAGGGGCCGGTCTGGTGGACTTTATCCATTCCGAAAGTCGCCTGAAATTTCCGGAATACCGTGCGCCAGGCTCTGATAAATGGCAGAAAATCAGCTGGGATGAAGCGTTCGATCGCATCGCTAAGCTGATGAAAGAGGACCGCGACGCCAACTTTGTCGCGCAGAATAGCGAAGGCACCACCGTCAACCGCTGGCTGACCACCGGTATGCTGTGCGCCTCCGCCTCCAGTAACGAAACCGGTTATTTAACCCAGAAATTTACCCGCGCGCTCGGTATGCTCGCGGTCGACAACCAGGCGCGCGTCTGACACGGACCAACGGTAGCAAGTCTTGCTCCAACATTTGGTCGCGGTGCGATGACCAACCACTGGGTCGACATCAAGAACGCCAATCTCGTCGTGGTGATGGGCGGCAACGCCGCTGAAGCTCACCCGGTTGGATTCCGCTGGGCGATGGAAGCCAAGATTCGCAACGGCGCGAAGCTGATTGTGATCGATCCGCGCTTTACGCGTACCGCGGCGGTAGCTGATTTCTATACCCCAATTCGTTCCGGTACTGACATTACCTTCCTGTCAGGCGTCATCCTGTACCTGTTGAACAACGAAAAAATTAACCGTGAATATACCGAGGCTTACACCAACGCCAGCCTGATCGTGCGTGAGGATTACAGCTTTGAAGACGGTCTGTTCAGCGGCTACGACGCCGAAGCCCGCAAGTACGATAAAACGTCCTGGAACTATGAGCTGGATGAAAACGGCTTTGCCAAACGCGATACCACGCTGCAGCATCCGCGCTGCGTCTGGAACCTGCTGAAGCAGCACGTTTCCCGCTATACGCCAGAAGTTGTCGAAAATATCTGCGGAACGCCAAAAGCCGACTTCCTCAAAGTCTGCGAGTACATCGCGGAAACCAGCGCGCACGATAAAACCGCCTCGTTCCTCTACGCGCTGGGCTGGACGCAGCACTCCATCGGCGCGCAGAACATCCGCACCATGGCGATGATCCAGCTGCTGCTCGGCAATATGGGCATGGCGGGCGGCGGCGTAAACGCCCTGCGCGGCCACTCCAATATTCAGGGTCTTACCGACCTGGGGCTGCTGTCGCAGAGCCTGCCTGGCTATATGACGCTGCCGAGCGAGAAACAGACTGATCTGCAAACCTACCTCGCCGCCAACACGCCGAAACCGCTGTTGAAGGACCAGGTGAACTACTGGGGTAATTACCCGAAATTCTTCGTCTCTATGATGAAGGCCTTCTTTGGCGATAAAGCCACGGCGGAAAACAGCTGGGGCTTTGACTGGCTACCGAAGTGGGATAAGGGCTACGACGTCCTGCAATATTTCGAGATGATGAACCAGGGCAAAGTGAACGGCTATATCTGCCAGGGCTTCAACCCGGTAGCGTCGTTCCCGAACAAAAACAAGGTTGTCGCGTCGCTGTCGAAGCTTAAGTTCCTGGTGACCATCGACCCGCTCAACACCGAAACCTCCACCTTCTGGCAAAACCACGGGGAGTCGAACGACGTCGATCCGGCGAAAATCCAGACCGAAGTGTTCCGCCTGCCGTCCACCTGCTTCGCCGAAGAGAACGGTTCTATCGTTAACTCCGGCCGCTGGCTGCAGTGGCACTGGAAAGGCGCGGACGCCCCGGGGATTGCGACCACCGACGGTGAGATCCTCGCCGGTATCTTCTTACGCCTGCGCAAGATGTACGCCGAACAGGGCGGACCGGCGCCGGAACCGGTGCTGAACATGACGTGGAACTACGCCACGCCGCATGAACCAGCGTCGGAAGAAGTAGCGATGGAGAGCAACGGCAAGGCGCTGGCAGACATTACCGACCCGGCAACCGGGGCGGTGATCGTCAAGAAAGGCCAGCAGCTCAGCTCATTTGCGCAGCTGCGTGACGACGGCACGACTTCCAGCGGCTGCTGGATCTTCGCCGGTAGCTGGACGCCTGACGGCAACCAGATGGCGCGTCGCGATAACGCCGATCCATCGGGCCTCGGCAATACGCTGGGCTGGGCATGGGCGTGGCCGCTTAACCGCCGCATTCTGTATAACCGCGCCTCCGCGGACCCGCAGGGTAAACCGTGGGATCCGAAGCGCCAGCTCCTGAAATGGGACGGCGCGAAGTGGGGCGGCGTGGATATTCCAGACTACAGCGCCGCGGCGCCGGACAGCGATGTCGGGCCGTTTATCATGCAGCCGGAAGGGATGGGGCGTCTGTTCGCTATCGATAAGATGGCGGAAGGGCCGTTCCCGGAACACTACGAGCCGTTTGAAACGCCGCTGGGCACCAACCCGCTGCACCCGAACGTGGTCTCTAACCCGGCTGCTCGCGTCTTTAAAGGCGACCTTGAGCAGATGGGCAAAGCGGAGAAATTCCCTTACGTCGGTACCACTTACCGCCTGACCGAGCACTTCCACTACTGGACCAAGCACGCGCTGCTTAACGCCATCGCGCAGCCGGAACAGTTCGTGGAGATCGGCGAGAAGCTGGCGAACAAGCTCGGCATCGCCCATGGCGATACCGTGAAGGTCTCCTCTAACCGCGGCTATATCAAAGCCAAGGCGGTGGTGACCAAGCGTATTCGCACGCTGAAAGCGGACGGTAAGGATATCGATACTATCGGTATTCCGATTCACTGGGGCTACGAAGGCGTGGCGAAGAAAGGGTTTATCGCTAATACCCTGACGCCGTTTGTCGGTGATGCGAACACGCAAACGCCGGAGTTCAAGGCTTTCCTCGTGAACGTGGAAAAGGCGTAACGGAGACGAATTATGGCTTATCAATCGCAAGACATTATCCGTCGTTCCGCGACTAACGGCTTCACCCCCGCGCCCCGCGCGCGGGACCATCAGGAAGAGGTGGCGAAGCTTATCGACGTCACCACCTGTATCGGCTGTAAAGCCTGCCAGGTGGCCTGTTCCGAGTGGAACGACATCCGGGATGAAGTCGGTCACAACGTCGGGGTGTACGATAACCCCGCCGACCTGACCGCCAAATCCTGGACCGTGATGCGCTTCTCGGAAGTGGAGCAGAACGACAAACTGGAGTGGCTCATCCGTAAGGATGGCTGTATGCACTGCGCCGACCCGGGCTGCCTGAAGGCCTGCCCGGCGGAAGGGGCAATCATTCAGTACGCCAACGGCATCGTCGACTTCCAGTCCGAGCAGTGCATCGGCTGCGGCTACTGCATCGCCGGCTGCCCGTTCAACGTGCCGCGCCTAAACCCGGAAGATAACCGCGTCTACAAATGTACGCTGTGCGTGGACCGCGTTAACGTTGGCCAGGAGCCGGCGTGCGTGAAAACCTGCCCGACCGGCGCTATCCACTTTGGCTCCAAAGAGGATATGAAAACGCTGGCGGGCGAGCGCGTCGCCGAGCTGAAAACCCGCGGTTACGACAACGCGGGCCTGTACGATCCGGCAGGCGTTGGCGGCACGCACGTGATGTACGTGCTGCACCACGCCGACAAGCCGAATCTGTACCACGGCCTGCCGGAGAACCCGGAAATCAGCGCCACGGTTAAGTTCTGGAAAGGGATCTGGAAGCCTCTCGCGGCGGTCGGCTTTGCGGCCACCTTCGCCGCCAGCATCTTCCACTACGTCGGCGTCGGTCCGAACCGCGCGGAAGAGGAAGAGGACAATCTGGATGAAGAGAAAGACGAGGTGCGCAAATGAAAAGACGTGACACCATCGTGCGCTACACCGCGCCGGAGCGAATCAACCACTGGGTCACCGCCTTCTGCTTCGTGCTGGCGGCGGTGAGCGGGCTGGGCTTTTTCTTCCCGTCCTTCAACTGGCTGATGCAAATCATGGGCACCCCGCAGCTGGCGCGTATTCTGCACCCGTTCGTGGGCGTGATTATGTTTGCTTCATTCATCATCATGTTCTTCCGCTACTGGCACCACAACCTGATCAACCGGGACGATATTTTCTGGGCGAAAAATATTCGCAAGATTGTCGTCAACGAGGAAGTGGGCGACACCGGGCGCTATAACTTCGGCCAGAAATGCGTGTTCTGGGCGGCGATTATCTTCCTGGTTCTGCTGCTGGTGAGCGGCGTGATCATCTGGCGTCCGTACTTTGCGCCGGCCTTCTCCATCCCGGTTATCCGCTTCGCGCTGATGCTGCACTCCTTCTCTGCGGTGGCGCTGATTGTGGTGATTATGGTGCATATTTACGCTGCGCTGTGGGTGAAGGGCACCATTACCGCGATGGTGGAAGGCTGGGTCACGAAGACCTGGGCGAAGAAACATCACCCGCGCTGGTATCGTGAAGTCCGCGAAAAGCAGGATAAGCGCCAGTCATAGGCCCGAGCGCGTTGTTCGTCTCTGAAATGGCGTCGTATATCGACGCCATTTTTTTGCGGATAACGCGCTGTTTTGACAACGTTAGCCAGAGTGCGCCGCAGGCGGGAGCGGCACGTTTCCCGTTTCGCTTAGGCCATGGCGCAGGGCAGCTAATCCTAACGGTGCATAGTCGGGGGTATCGATATCAGGTATCGTAGCGCACACATTGCGATGTCGTGGCTATATCCCGTATGCCGATTGCGGTTATCATTAATGACATCACCAGAGCGGGCGCATGATGCCCGCCAAATCGCAGAGCGGACGCGACCATCGCCGAATCTGCTGAAACCAGGAAGTGACTGAATGAGCATTCGTATCATCCCGCAAGATGAGCTGGAAAAGAGCGAGAAACGCGCGACGGATATGATCCCGCCGTTGTTGTTTCCCCGGCTCAAAAATTTATATAACCGTCGCGCCGAACGCCTGCGCGAACTGGCTGAAAATAACCCGCTGGGTGATTACCTGCGCTTTGCCGCGCTTATCGCCCACGCGCAGGAAGTGGTGCTGTACGACCATCCGCTGCAGATGGATCTCACCGCGCGCATCAAAGAAGCGAACGACCAGGGTAAACCGCCGCTGGATATCCACGTTTTGCCGCGCGATAAGCACTGGCACAAGCTGCTGCATTCGCTGATTGCCGAACTGAAGCCGGAGATGAGCGGCCCGGCGCTGGCGGTCATCGAGAATCTGGAAAAAGCCTCCGAGCAGGAGCTGGAACTGATGGCAAGCGCGCTGTTTGCGTCCGATTTTGCCTCTGTCAGCAGCGATAAAGCGCCGTTTATCTGGGCCGCGCTTTCGCTCTATTGGGCGCAGATGGCCAGCCTGATCCCCGGAAAGGCCCGCGCTGAATATGGTGAACAGCGTCAGTTCTGCCCGGTTTGCGGCTCGATGCCGGTCTCCAGCATGGTGCAAATTGGTACCACACAGGGCCTGCGCTATCTGCACTGCAACCTGTGCGAAACCGAATGGCACGTGGTGCGCGTGAAGTGCAGCAACTGCGAACAGACGCGCGATCTGCACTACTGGTCACTGGATAACGAGCAGTCGGCGATTAAAGCCGAAACCTGCGGCGACTGCGGTACCTACCTGAAGATTCTCTATCAGGAAAAAGACCCAAAAGTGGAGGCCGTAGCCGACGACCTCGCCTCGCTGGTACTGGACGCACGGATGGAACAAGAGGGCTTCGCCCGCAGCTCCATCAACCCGTTCCTGTTCCCTGGCGAAGGGGAATAACGGCAGGCATCATGTCGGGCGGCGCCTGCTGCCCGGCTCACCATTGATAATGGCGTAAACACTCCCGGTATGCCGGCAAAATCTTTGGTTTTGCGAGCCGCTTTCCAGAATCACTTCCCGACGAAAATCCCCGGTTTTCTTTTGCTCACAATCAGGCTATAACACTGTATATCCAAACAGCTTAAGGGAATGAAAAATGGCGCTTGAAAAGGGTATCGCAGAGCTGGTGCGGGAATTTATCGATGCGGGCCGCCCCTCATCGCGCGAACAGAATATTGATGACCGGAGACGCGGCTATCTCGCCAGTACGGTACTAGCTGGGGAACAGGAAAAGCGCGTTCAGGTAGAAGATATCGAGCTCGACGGCATGGCATTTCGCGTTGTCTCTCCCCTTAACGCTTCCGGCGCACTGCCTGCCATTATCTATTTCCACGGTGGCTGCTTTATCAGCGGCGGTTTCGCCACGCATGACCATCAGCTCCGCCAGCTGGCATACCACAGCGGCTGCCGCGTTATCGCCGTGCAATACCGGCTGGCGCCGGAGCATACTTTCCCTGCCGCCCATGACGATGCGGAGAGAGGCGCGCTGATTATTCACCGCCGCGCGGAGCAGTTAGGCATCGACGCTTCCCGTATTACGCTGGCTGGCGACAGCGCCGGGGGACACCTGGTATTAGTGACCGCCCTGCGGCTCAAAACAGCACAGGCCTGGCAACCCGCGCAGCTGGTTTTGATTTACCCGATGCTGGACGCCACCGCCAGCATGAAGAGCTATATCGATAACGGTAAAGATTACATCATCACCGAAGATACCCTGCTCAGCGGCTATGAAATGTACCTTTCCGCGACGGCGCTCCACCATCCGGAAGCCAGCCCGCTGTGGCGTAAAGACTTTCACGGCTTACCGCCGGCGCATATTCTGACTGCGGAATACGACCCTCTGCGTGATGAAGGCGAAGCGCTTTACCAGCGCCTGCTTGAACAGGGCGTTGACTGCACCTGTCAGCGTTATCTCGGGGTGATTCACGGCTTCTTTCAGCTGGGCGGCATCAGCCCGGCGGCAGGCAGCGCGATGAGAGATATCGCCTGGCGGGTTAAAACACCAGGCCGATAGTTAAGCGTAAAGGGAGACTACTCCTCTTCGTTACCGCCCTCTTCATAGGGGCCGAACGGTTTCGCGGGAAGAACAATATAGATACCCTCAAAAACCGCGCCCAGCCGCTCGTCGCCAAATAGCTCAACCTGCAGCTGAACGCGCGCTTTGCGGCCTCGCGCCAGCCGGTCAAGATCGCCGCTTAACGAGCCAAGATCGGCAACGGCGCTGGGGCGTCCGCTAATAGGCTGACTGTAGCGGATATGCGCATCGGCAAGAATAATTGTGCCGCCAAGATGCCGCTCGCGCAGCATCAGCCAGATAAGCCCCCAGCCGGTTAACGTTGCCTGAGAAAACAGGCTGCCGGCGAACAGCGTATGGTGCGGGTTCTGGTTACCGGCTTCCGGCATGGTGGTGATAAACTTTTGCCCGGTATACTGCTGAATGCGCACGCCCATTTTCTCGCTGAGAGGGATGTGCTGATACCAGGCCTGCTGCAGCTGAGCGCACCAGTCGCCGCGATGTAAAATATCGTCCAGCGAGGCTATCGGCTTAATCATCAGAAAATGACGGATCGGCGTGGTCGTCGGCGTCGTGATTTCGCCCTGGTTCACAAAACCGAGCTTAGCGAAGAACTCCACTGCATCTTCGCGGGCGCTACAGGTCACGCGCTTAACGCCTTCCTGACGGGCGACGGACTCCAGCGTCATCGCCATCAGGGTTCCCAGCCCTTTATCCTGTACTGACGGATGGACGGCCATAAAACGGATAGAAGCTTCGTTTTCCGCATTCACATACAGCCGCCCGACGGCAACCAGATTGCCCTCTTCATCGACCACCATTTGATGGTGCGCCATCGCATCCCACGCATCGCGCTCGGACCCTTTCGGCTGATGCAGCGGCTTACGCAGCATCTCCCAGCGGAACTGGTAGTAGCTCTCTAACTCTTCTTCTGTTTGCGGTACACGAAGGTGATACATAGCTGTACTCTCTTTTGTTACCCGCAGCCTGCCCGGAAGCTGGCTCATACCTGCAACCAAAAGGTCACGGGACCATCATTCACCAGAGAAACCTGCATATCGGCAGCAAATCTCCCGGTCTGCGTATTCATTTGCTGCTGGCGGCAGCGCTCAACAAAATACTCGTACAGCGCTTCCGCTTTATCCGGTGCAGCCCCTTTCGAAAAACCAGGACGCATCCCGCGTTCGGTATCGGCTGCCAGCGTAAACTGCGAAACCACCAGCACGCTGCCGCCAGCCTGCTGCACGTTCAGATTCATTTTGCCTTCAGCATCGCTAAAAATACGGTATCCCAGCACGCGCTCGCACAGGCGGTTCGCCTTTTGCTCATCATCGTCTCTCTCGACGCCTAACAGCACCAGAAGCCCGGGGCCGATTTCGCCCGTCACTTCACCCTCCACGGTAACGCTAGCTCGGGATACGCGTTGAATTAATGCAATCATGATTGTTCTGTTTCTTCTTTTTTCAGTTTGCGGTATTCACCGAGAGTGACAGTAATTTCAGCGCCAAGCAAGACGATACACCACGTCCAGTACACCCAGACAAACAAAATAGGCACCACGGCAAGCACGCCATAAATCAGCTGATATGACGGGAACGCAGTGATATATAAAGCAAAAGCTTTCTTACCCGCCTCAAAGAGCAGCGCCGCGACCAGGGAACCGATTATCGCATCGCGGTTACGCACCTCGGCCGTCGGCACAATGCTGTAAAGCAGCCAGAATGCTACCCAGGATAAAATGAGCGGAAAAATACGCAGCACATCGTCAATCACGCTATTCAGGTCGCTGGCCCAGCGTAACGACAGGAGATAGGAGCTGATCGCCAGGCTGGCCCCCGCCAGCAGCGGCCCCAGGGTAAGGATCATCCAATAAACCGCAAAGGAGTAGGTTTTGGGCCGGGTTCGGGTACTGCGCCAGATGGTGTTCAACGCGCTATCAATCGAATACATCAGCAGCAGCGATGTCACAATCAGGCCGAAAGCGCCCACGGCGGTCATCCGGCTGGAGTTGGCGACAAACTGCTCAATATAGCCCTGAATGACATCTCCGGTTGCCGGAATGAAATTGGCGAAAATAAAGTGGCGAATCTGAATACTGACATCAGAAAACATCGGAAATGCCGCGAACAGCGCGAACACGACGGCAATCAGCGGCACAAGGGAGAGTAACGACACGTAGGCAAGATTGCCTGCCAGGGTCGTCATATTATCTTCATCAATACGCCGCCATAACAGCTTTAGCCAGGCGACCAGCGGCCGCAGATGGCGCGTTGTTTTTTGATGAACGGTTTTTAGCATAGCTGTTTAGCAAAGTAGTTGGGGATGGTTTCCTTCCCGGTCACCAGAATACTGGTTATGCCCAGCTGGTTAGCCCCGGCGATATTGTCCGCGTTATCATCGAAGAAGACCGTATCGTCAGCAGCGAAACCTTCAGCGTCGAGGACGCTCTGATAGATCCGCGCTTCCGGTTTACGCATCCCCATCTCTTGAGAAAGATAGATATGATCAGCAACGGCGCGTATCTCAGGGTACTCATCCGGCCAGAAAGTCGTATGCAAACGGTTCGTGTTGGACAGAACCACAACCCGATGCCCCTGCTCGCGTAATTTTTGCATAATCGCGATAACCTCCGGGCGCAGGGCAACGAAAACTGCCTGCCAGCCGTGGGAGAACTGCTCGTAGCTTAGCGACATGTTCATTTCATGGCACATCGCCGCCGCAAAATCTTCGTCGCTGATTTCACCGCGCTCATGCTGGTGGAACGCTTCGCCCATGGTGAAATGCTGCTGCAGCGTCGCAAGGGGAATGCGCGTTAAATCACTCCACGTCCCGAGCACCCGGTTGAAGTCAATATCGACAATCACATTACCTAAATCAAAGATATAGAGCATGGTCCTCTCCTTTTGCACCGTGGAAAATTAACTGTAGCGGGAAAGGGGGAGTTTGACTACGGGCGGCAGGGCTTTGTACAAAAAAGAAACCCTGCCATTGAGGCAGGGTTCAGATAGCAGAAAGAAGCGTTAATTAATCTTCTTTCGCACCGCGCATCGCGCGTTTACGGTCGTTCTCGGTCAGGTGACGTTTACGGATACGGACAGAAGTCGGGGTGACTTCTACCAGTTCGTCGTCATCGATGAACTCCAGAGCCTGCTCCAGGGTCATCTTAACCGGCGGAACCAGAACCGTTGCTTCGTCAGTACCGGACGCACGCATGTTGGTCAGTTTCTTACCGGTCAGGCAGTTTACCGTCAGGTCGTTAGAACGACTGTGAATACCGATAATCTGGCCTTCGTAAACTTCTGCGCCGTGGCCCAGGAACAGCTTACCGCGATCCTGCAGGCTGAACAGTGCGAACGCAACCGCTTTACCCTGGCCGTTGGAGATCAGAACACCGTTCTGACGCTGACCCACATCACCCGCACGAACGTCGTCGTAGTGGCTGAAGGTGGAGTACAGCAGACCGGTACCGGAGGTCATGGTCATGAATTCTGAACGGAAGCCGATCAGACCACGGCTTGGGATCACGTAGTCGAGACGTACGCGGCCTTTGCCATCTGGATTCATGTTTTTCAGATCGCCTTTACGCTCACCCAGCGCCTGCATCACAGAACCCTGGTGCTGCTCTTCAACGTCCAGCGTGACGTTTTCGAACGGCTCTTGCTTACGGCCATCGATTTCGCGGAAGATAACTTTCGGACGGGAAACCGCCATTTCGAAACCTTCACGACGCATGTTCTCGATAAGAACGGACAGGTGCAGTTCACCACGGCCAGAAACGCGGAATGCGTCTGCATCCGGCGTTTCTTCAACGCGCAGCGCGACGTTATGTACCAGCTCTTTGTTCAGGCGGTCAAGGATCTGACGAGAGGTAACGTACTTACCTTCTTTACCACAGAACGGCGAGGTGTTAACGCAGAAGAACATAGAGACGGTCGGCTCATCAACGGACAGCGCCGGCAGCGCTTCAACATTCTGCGTATCGCAGATGGTGTCAGAGATGTTCAGTTCGCCCAGACCGGTGATCGCGATAATATCGCCAGCTTCTGCGACGTCGCTCTCGATACGCTCAAGGCCCAGATGGGTCAGAACTTTACCGACTTTACCGTTACGGGTTTTGCCTTCGCTATCAATGATGGTGACCTGCTGGTTCGGCTTCACTTTACCGCGCTTGATGCGGCCGATGCCGATGACGCCAACGTAGTTGTTGTAGTCCAGCTGGGAGATTTGCATCTGCAGCGGGCCATCAAGGTCAACGTTCGGCGCCGGTACGCGATCGACGATGGTTTGATACAGCGGCGTCATGTCTTCAGCCATATCTTCGTGATCCAGACCCGCGATACCGTTCAGCGCAGAAGCGTAAACGATAGGGAAGTCCAGCTGCTCGTCGGTAGCGTCGAGGTTAACGAACAGGTCGAATACCTGATCGACAACCCAGTCAGGACGCGCGCCCGGACGGTCAACTTTGTTGATAACAACAATTGGCTTCAGGCCATGAGCAAAGGCTTTTTTGGTCACGAAGCGCGTTTGCGGCATCGGACCATCCATTGCATCAACGACCAACAGAACGGAATCAACCATGGACATGACACGTTCAACTTCACCACCGAAGTCGGCGTGCCCTGGGGTATCAACGATGTTGATACGGTAGTCATTCCATTTGATAGCGGTGTTTTTAGCCAGGATGGTAATCCCGCGCTCTTTCTCCAAATCGTTGGAGTCCATCACTCGCTCTTGAGTTTCGGCACGCGCGTCGAACGTACCGGATTGCTGTAGCAGCTTATCAACCAGGGTAGTTTTACCATGGTCAACGTGCGCGATGATGGCGATATTACGCAAATTTTCGATCACAACTTTGCCTCAGGCATTAGAAATAGCGCGTTATTGTACACGGATTAATCGCAGTACAAAACAGGATCACAAACATCCTCCGCAAACAAGTATTGCAGAGATTCTTTGTGATCGCTTTCACGGAGCGTTAAAAGGGTTATTAAAGGTCAATTGCACCAAATAAGTGCCCAATGTTCACACAAATGCACTATATTGGTGCAATGCATTCATTTTGGTGCAGCCCTTTTGCACGATGATGTGCATGATAACGCCTTTTGGGGGCAATTTAAAAGTTGGCACAGATTTCGCTTTATATTTTTTAAGGCAACAACGCCACTTTTCGTAGTTAAAAAGTTTTCGTTTCCACGACGACAATGACCAATCCGGGAGAGTTTAAGTATGTCCGCTGAACACGTTTTGACGATGCTGAACGAGCATGAAGTGAAGTTTGTCGATCTGCGCTTCACCGATACCAAAGGTAAAGAACAGCACGTTACTATTCCTTCTCATCAGGTAAATGCCGAATTCTTCGAAGAAGGCAAAATGTTTGATGGCTCCTCGATTGGCGGCTGGAAAGGTATTAACGAATCCGACATGGTCCTGATGCCGGATGCAACCACCGCGCTGATCGATCCGTTCTATGAAGAACCGACGCTGATCATCCGCTGCGACATCCTGGAACCCGGCACGCTGCAGGGCTATGACCGTGACCCGCGCTCCATTGCTAAGCGCGCTGAAGAGTATCTGCGCTCTACCGGCCTGGCTGACACCGTACTGTTCGGGCCAGAACCAGAATTCTTCCTGTTCGACGACATCCGTTTTGGTGCGTCCATCTCCGGTTCCCACGTTGCTATCGATGATATCGAAGGCGCATGGAACTCCTCCACCAAATACGAAGGCGGCAACAAAGGCCACCGTCCGGGCGTGAAAGGCGGTTACTTCCCGGTTCCGCCGGTAGACTCCTCTCAGGATATCCGCTCCACCATGTGTATGATCATGGAAGAGATGGGCCTGGTTGTTGAAGCTCACCACCACGAAGTGGCGACTGCGGGTCAGAACGAAATCGCTACCCGCTTTAACACCATGACCAAAAAAGCGGACGAAATTCAGATTTACAAATACGTTGTGCACAACGTCGCACACCGTTTCGGCAAAACCGCGACCTTCATGCCAAAACCGATGTTTGGCGATAACGGCTCCGGTATGCACTGCCACATGTCCCTCTCCAAGAACGGCGTAAACCTGTTCTCTGGCGACAAATACGCAGGCCTGTCTGAACAAGCGCTGTACTACATCGGCGGCGTTATCAAACACGCGAAAGCGATTAACGCCCTGGCTAACCCGACCACCAACTCCTACAAGCGTCTGGTCCCGGGTTACGAAGCGCCGGTTATGCTGGCTTACTCTGCCCGTAACCGTTCCGCGTCTATCCGTATTCCGGTTGTCACCTCTCCGAAAGCGCGCCGTATCGAAGTTCGCTTCCCGGACCCGGCGGCTAACCCGTACCTGTGCTTCGCTGCGCTGCTGATGGCTGGCCTTGACGGTATCAAGAACAAAATCCATCCGGGCGAAGCCATGGATAAAAACCTGTACGATCTGCCGCCGGAAGAAGCGAAAGAGATCCCACAGGTTGCAGGTTCTCTGGAAGAAGCACTGAACGCGCTGGACGCAGACCGTGAATTCCTGACCGCCGGTGGCGTATTCACCAACGACGCTATCGATGCTTACATCGCCCTGCGTATTGAAGAAAACGACCGCGTACGTATGACTCCGCACCCGGTTGAGTTCGAGCTGTACTACAGCGTCTAATTTTGCTGTAAATCCGCGGTATTCCGTGTTGTGGCGTGGGATACCAAGGATGTTTTGTTGCCGTGGAAACTTTCAGCCCATCTCAGGATGGGCTTTTTTCTCCACCAACACGCTGATCTCATGAGCTTTTTATACATAAAAAGCTATACTGCACTAAAATAGTGCACTCATTTTCAGGAGACTGTCGAATGGCAACAGGCACACTGCCCGATGCTGGGCAGATCCTTAACTCTTTAATCAACAGTATCTTACTGGTCGATGACGACCTGGCGGTGCATTACGCGAACCCGGCGGCGCAGCAGCTGCTGGCGCAAAGTTCGCGTAAATTATTCGGCACGCCGCTGCCGGAGCTGTTGAGCTATTTCTCGCTGAATATCGGCCTCATGCAGGAGAGCCTCGCTGCGGGTCAAGGGTTTACCGATAACGAAGTGACGCTGGTCATTGATGGCCGCTCGCACATCCTTTCCCTGACGGCGCAACGCCTGCCTGAAGGCTATATCCTGCTGGAAATGGCGCCGATGGATAATCAGCGCCGTCTGAGCCAGGAGCAGCTACAGCACGCACAGCAGATTGCCGCTCGCGACTTAGTGCGTGGCCTGGCCCACGAGATTAAAAATCCGCTGGGCGGTCTGCGCGGCGCGGCACAGCTGCTGAGCAAAGCGCTGCCCGATCCTGCGCTAATGGAATATACCAAAGTCATTATTGAACAGGCCGATCGGTTAAGAAATCTGGTTGACCGTCTGCTGGGACCACAGCATCCCGGAATGCACGTAACAGAAAGCATCCACAAGGTCGCTGAGCGGGTGGTAAAGCTTGTGTCGATGGAGCTGCCGGATAACGTCAAGCTGGTTCGCGACTATGACCCCAGCCTGCCAGAACTGCCGCACGACCCGGACCAAATTGAACAGGTGCTGCTGAATATCGTCCGTAATGCGCTGCAGGCTCTGGGACCGGAGGGCGGCGAAATCACTCTGCGCACCCGTACGGCCTTTCAGTTAACCCTGCACGGCGTGCGCTACCGCCTCGCTGCGCGTATCGACGTTGAAGATAACGGCCCGGGAATACCGTCTCACTTACAGGATACGCTGTTTTATCCGATGGTGAGCGGGCGCGAAGGCGGTACCGGACTCGGGCTGTCTATCGCCCGCAGCCTTATCGATCAGCACTCCGGCAAAATTGAATTTACCAGTTGGCCAGGGCATACCGAATTCTCGGTGTACCTGCCTATTCGGAAGTAGAGGTGTTTATGCAACGAGGGATAGCATGGATCGTTGACGACGATAGCTCCATCCGTTGGGTGCTTGAACGCGCGCTCACCGGGGCAGGCTTAAGTTGTACAACGTTTGAAAGCGGCAACGAGGTGCTTGATGCCCTCACGACCAAAACCCCGGATGTGCTGCTGTCTGATATCCGCATGCCGGGAATGGACGGACTGGCGCTGCTAAAGCAAATTAAACAGCGCCATCCAATGCTCCCGGTCATCATAATGACGGCGCATTCGGATCTTGACGCGGCGGTCAGCGCCTATCAGCAGGGCGCCTTTGATTATCTGCCGAAACCGTTTGATATCGATGAAGCGGTGGCACTGGTTGATCGTGCCATTAGCCATTACCAGGAACAGCAGCAGCCGCGTAATGCGCCGATTAATAGCCCAACGGCCGATATCATCGGCGAAGCGCCGGCCATGCAGGACGTCTTCCGCATTATCGGCCGCCTGTCGCGTTCATCAATCAGCGTACTGATCAACGGCGAGTCCGGTACCGGTAAAGAGCTGGTTGCCCACGCTCTCCACCGCCACAGCCCGCGCGCCAAGGCGCCGTTTATCGCGCTAAATATGGCGGCCATTCCGAAAGATCTGATTGAGTCAGAACTGTTTGGCCACGAGAAAGGGGCCTTTACCGGCGCCAATACCGTGCGCCAGGGGCGATTCGAGCAGGCAGACGGCGGCACGCTGTTCCTCGACGAGATCGGCGATATGCCGCTGGACGTACAGACACGTCTGCTGCGCGTACTGGCCGATGGCCAGTTTTATCGCGTGGGGGGCTATGCGCCGGTGAAGGTGGATGTACGCATTATTGCCGCCACCCACCAGAACCTTGAGCTGCGCGTCCAGGAAGGAAAATTCCGCGAGGATTTATTCCACCGCCTGAACGTGATTCGCGTCCATCTGCCGCCGCTGCGCGAGCGTCGGGAAGATATCCCGCGACTGGCGAGACATTTCCTGCAAATCGCCGCCCGTGAGCTGGGCGTCGAGGCCAAACAGCTGCATCCGGAGACGGAGATGGCGTTAACCCGACTGGCATGGCCGGGCAACGTACGTCAGCTGGAAAACACCTGTCGCTGGCTGACGGTAATGGCCGCAGGTCAGGAGGTTCTGACGCAGGATCTTCCCAGCGAGCTGTTTGAAACGGCGATACCGGATAACCCGACGCAAATGCTGCCGGATAGCTGGGCCACGCTGCTGGGGCAATGGGCCGATCGCGCTTTGCGTTCCGGTCATCAAAACCTGCTCTCGGAAGCGCAGCCGGAGATGGAGCGCACGCTGCTGACCACCGCGTTACGCCACACGCAGGGGCATAAACAAGAGGCGGCTCGCCTGCTGGGCTGGGGTCGTAATACCCTGACGCGTAAGCTAAAAGAGCTGGGAATGGAGTAGCAGCGCGGCGGCGAGTAAAAAATAGTCATCCAGCGCAAACTGCTGCTATTTTGTACTTTACTGTTGCCATGCGTTGAGTATGATCTTGCCCGGAAAGACGGGGGAGAAATCATGCTTGAATCATTTATTAATATTATATCGAGCGGTGTTGCAGCGGGTCATTCGCCGCAGACGGCGGTAGCTGCCGTTCTGTGCGCGGCGATGGTTGGGCTGTTTAGCTGATAATACCCCCGCTCCTTCCTGGAGTGGGGGTATGCTTTATATCACGCGGGAAAACTGCTGCATCCGCGCTTTCTGGCGCAGATACGTATCAAAACACATGCAGATATTGCGTATCAGCAGCCGGCCTTTCGGCGTCACCTGAATGCCCTTCTCATCCACCTCCACCAGCCCATCTTTGGCCAGCGGTGCCAGCAATTTCATATCGTCGGCAAAGTAGCTATCGAAGGTAAGATCCCACTGCGCTTCTACCGCAGCGAAGTCGAGACGGAAGTGACAAATTAGCGCCTTAATCACGTCGCGACGAATGCAGTCATCGCGCGTCAACGCAATACCGCGCCACAGCGCCGTTCCGGTTTCATCAACCTGCTGATAATACTGCTTCAGCTCTTTCTGGTTCTGCGCATAGCAATCGCCAATCATGCTGATCGCCGAGACGCCCATCCCCAGCAGATCGGTGTCTCCCTGGGTGGTATACCCCTGGAAGTTACGATGCAGGATACCTTCACGCTGGGCTATCGCCAGCTCATCATCCGGACGGGCAAAGTGGTCCATGCCGATAAACTGATATCCCGCGGCCGTCAGCGAAACAATCGTCTCCTGAAGAATGTCCAGCTTCTGTTCTGCAGAAGGCAGATCGGCGTCTTTGATTTTGCGCTGCGCAGCAAAGAGCGTTGGCAGATGCGCATAGTTGAATACGCTCAGACGATCGGGGTTGAGCTCCGCCACTTTCTGTAGCGTATACGCGAAGCTCTGCGGCGTTTGCTTCGGCAGACCGTAAATCAGGTCGATATTGGTAGAGGTAAAGCCGATATCGCGCGCGTGGTTGAGTAGCGCGAAGATAAACGCTTCATCCTGCTCGCGGTTCACCAGGCGCTGCACTTCTTTGTTGAAGTCCTGCACGCCCATACTCAGGCGATTAAAGCCTTCGAGGCGTAAATGATCCAGGACATCGAGTTCGATTTCGCGCGGATCAACCTCAATGGAGATCTCTGCATCCGCGTTAAAATTGAAATGGGTACGCAGCAGCCCCATCAGACGACTAATTTGCGCCTTGTTTAAATAGGTTGGCGTACCGCCGCCCCAGTGCAGCTGATTAACTTTGCGGCCAGCAAAAAGCGGCGCGCGATGAATAATCTCCTGCTCAAGCACATCCAGATACTGGTCGGCCTTATGCTGCTGACGGGTGACGATTTTGTTGCAGCCGCAGAAATAGCAGAGTTTATGGCAAAACGGGATATGCACGTACAGCGAGAGGGGACGCTGCGGATAGCGGGCTACCGCCGCATCAAATTCAGCGGCGCCAAATTCTGGAGAAAACTCCAGCGCGGTGGGATACGAAGTATAACGCGGCCCGGAATAGTTATATTTCTGGATCAGGGCCAGATCCCAGTCGATTAACTGCACAGACATGCTCACTCCTTCCGATGGTACCGTCGGCGGGTACGCCGCCCCGGCCCAACCGCACCTCGGGTAATGAGCCGGTTGCGCAGCCATTTCTGACGCCGCGACAACCGTCGTAGTTTAACGAATAACCACAGCAGATAACATATAACCAGAAGGGTTATAAGCAGGACCGGGAATCCGATGGGGTGCAAACGTTAGTTTCCACCCTTCAGCAGGCGCATCATATCTTCTTTGCGCTCTTCCTCTTCTTCATCTTCGTCATCATCGTATGAGAGGCCCAACTGCTGCATCAGCTCATCAATACGATCCAGCTTAGCGTCAACCCAGGCTTGCTCTTCAGCATTCAGGGTACCGCCCTCTTCCAGACGTTCCAGCAGCGCGTCCAGGCGCTCATCGTTCTCCAGCAAATCCAGCTCAGCCTGCGGTGAAAGCATAGGTTTCTCGCTCTTTGGTTTATGCTGCTTAATCGCCGGAGCATTCTCAGTTACGCCCAGCGGGATTGGTTTTTTACTGCCAATTCGGGGATCTTGCTGCTGACCTTGTTTTTTACCTGCTGAAGCGGTGTCGCCGCCGGTCGCACGACTTCCTGCCGCGTGGCCACGATGCTTCTTCTGATGCTTGCGCTCGCGGGCTTCCTGGTTCAATTCTTCACGCGTTTTGCGATTTTTTTTGCCGCGAGGTACGGATGTCGGTTTTTTCATGTTGTGTAATCTTCAGGCCGTTTTCTTCAGTATAGAATTGAGGCGGAATCTAGCAGAAAGCAAGCAAAGAAAAAAGGCGACAGATTACTCTGTCGCCTTTTTCCGCACTGACAACCCTTAATGGGCTTCTACTTTCCATGTTAGCTAACGACACACCCTGTCTTTCCTTTAGCTACCAACGATCCCTGTTACATCCATTTCCTTTTAAAACGTCTCCAGACGTTTGTCATCCTGACAATCCGTAGTCCTCGCCTCCTGGCGCTTCCTGACTCCTCATCCTGAGTCATAATCCTGTTAGCATCCTCGCCCTTGACCGCTACTTTACTGGTTTGCGGGAAACCTACAACCGACTGTACAGAAAAAAAACGAGTTTCAGAATTTTCTTTCATTTTAACGCAATGATTTATATAACTTTGTATTATTTTTAATCAGACTTTTCTCATGAATTTCTCATATAACCAATAGCCAATGTCTCACAAAGACTGTGGTTTTAACTTACAGCGATGAGGTGCGGTAAAAACAGCCTTTTTCTGTTGTTCAGGTATAATCCCCGTCAAAGCCTGATTTAACGGAGACGACCGTCTTGACCAACTGGAATTATCAACTGACGCATTTTGTCACTAGCGCGCCAGATATCCGCCATCTTCCTGCCGATACCGGTATTGAAGTGGCCTTTGCTGGCCGCTCTAACGCCGGGAAATCCAGCGCGCTGAACACGCTGACTAACCAGAAAAGCCTCGCGCGTACTTCGAAGACGCCAGGCCGTACGCAGCTTATTAACCTGTTTGAAGTCGCTGAAGGCAAGCGCCTGGTCGACCTGCCGGGCTATGGATATGCCCAGGTTCCGGAAGAGATGAAAATCAAGTGGCAGCGCGCGCTGGGTGAATATCTGGAGAAACGCCTCTGTCTGAAAGGACTGGTTGTGTTGATGGATATTCGTCATCCGCTTAAAGATCTCGATCAGCAGATGATCCAATGGGCGGTGGAAAGCGATATCCCGGTACTGGTGCTGCTAACCAAAGCCGATAAGCTGGCCAGCGGCGCGCGAAAAGCGCAGATCGCCATGGTTCGTGAAGCGGTCACCGCCTTTAACGGAGATGTGCAGGTCGAAGCGTTTTCTTCCCTGAAGAAGCAGGGCGTGGATAAACTACGGCAGAAGCTGGATAGCTGGTATAACGATATCCCTCCTCAGGAAGCCTCTGAAGAAGGCGAATAATCTCGCTAACTTCTCCGGATAGCGGCGCGTGTGGCTCTATCCGGGTAGCCCGCCTCATCAGCATCGATACGCAAAAAATTTTCTTTCGCGCAATAAAAAACGCCCCGGTCATAAATGACCGGGGCGGCTAAAATATTCAGCCAAATCCGATTACGTGAAGTAAAAGGTCTGAAAGATAGAACATCTTACCTCTGTACCCTACGTCTTTAACTCTACTCTTCTTTCGGTTACGGATAAAGCATTTTTTGTAGTTTTTTTTCACTCTTTACATAGCAAATTCAAATGATCATCACAAAATGCGATAAGTTATGTTACTCACTTACAAGAAATGACCTTCCTTACCGAATACTTAGTGCGCTTGATCCCAGTTTTCTCCACTACCCACTTCCACCAGCAGCGGAACCGCCAGCGTCGTGCTGCTTTCCATCAGTTCGTGGATCTTTTTCGCAACCGCCTCAAGGTCGTCTTTATGCACTTCAAAGACCAGTTCATCGTGTACCTGCATAATCATCCGCACGCGCGGTTTTTCGCTTAATAACCAGCTATCTACGGCGATCATCGCGCGCTTAATAATGTCGGCAGCGGTTCCCTGCATCGGCGCATTGATCGCCGCACGCTCGGCACCGGCGCGGCGCGCGCCGTTGCTGGATTTGATGTCCGGCAGGTAGAGACGACGGCCATCAAGCGTTTCAACATACCCCTGCTCTTTGGCCTGGGTGCGGGTGCGCTCCATATACTCCAGCACGCCCGGATAGCGCTCAAAGTAGAGATCCATATACTTTTGCGCTTCTTTGCGTGGAATATTGAGCTGGCGCGCAAGGCCGAATGCGCTCATGCCGTAAATCAGGCCGAAGTTGATCGCCTTCGCGCTGCGGCGCTGTTCGCTGCTGACGCTCTCCAGCGGCAAACCAAAGACCTCTGCCGCCGTCGCGCGGTGGATATCCTTCCCTTCCGCAAACGCGGTCAGCAGGCCCTTGTCGCGGGAAAGATGCGCCATGATGCGCAGTTCAATTTGCGAGTAGTCAGCAGAGACAATGAGATAATCTTCCGGAGCAATAAACGCCTGACGGATACGCCGCCCTTCTTCGTTGCGCACCGGAATGTTCTGCAGGTTCGGGTCTGTAGACGACAAACGTCCCGTTGCCGTAACCGCCTGGTGATAAGAGGTGTGAACCCGGCCCGTTTTCGGGCTGATCATCAGCGGCAGCTTATCGGTATAGGTGGATTTGAGTTTTGCCAGACCACGATACTCGAGGATGACTTTCGGCAGCGGATAGTCCAGCGCCAGCTCTTCCAGCACCTCTTCCGAGGTAGACGGCGCGCCGCCCGGGGTTTTCTTCAGCGGCTTAATACCTTGTTTTTCAAACAGGATGGTTTGCAGCTGCTTCGGCGAAGAGAGGTTAAACTCCTCACCCGCGATATCATACGCCTTCTTCTCCAGTTCAATCAGGCGTTTGGCTATCTCCTGAGAATGTGCATGCAGCACGGCCGGATCAATCTTCACCCCGTTACGCTCTACGCGGGATAGCACCGGCACCAGCGGCATTTCAATATTTTTAAAGACCTTCAGCGGGCCTTCATTTTGCTGAAGTTCAGGCCACATTTTGAGGTGCAGCTGCAGCGTGACATCGGCATCTTCCGCCGCGTAGCGGCCCGCTTCTTCCAGCGCGATCTGATTGAAGGTGAGCTGGTTTTTACCTTTACCCGCAATCTCTTCAAAGGTAATGGTTTTGTGCTTCAGCCAGCGATCGGAGAGGCTATCCATATCATGGCGGCCCGCCACGCTGTCAAGAATGTAGGATTCCAGCATGGTATCAAAGGCAATACCGCGCAGTTCAATGCCGTAGTTAGCCAGGATACCGCGGTCATATTTGAGGTTTTGCCCAACCTTCAGAACCTTGTCATCTTCCAGTAGCGGTTTCAGCAGCTCAAGGACACGGTCGCGCGGGATCTGATCCGGTGCATCCAGATAATCATGGGCAACCGGTACATAGGCCGCAACGCCAGGCTCAATGGCGAAGGATAAGCCGACCATATTGGCGGATACGTTATCGAGGCTGTCAGTTTCGGTATCAAAGGCAAAAAGCGGCGCTTTCTTCAGGCTCTCAACCCAGGTCAACAACGTTTCTTCATCAAGGATCGTGACATAATTTTCAGAAGAGAGCGCCGTCGCGGTTTCCTCCTCCGCATCGGCCACGTCAGCCACCGCTACAACCGCCTTTGCCGCAGGCTTAGCGCCTTTTGCCTGCATCCACTTGCCGGACTCTACATCGGTGATCCAGCGTTTGAATTCATATTTTTTAAACAGCGTGAGCAGTTCATCAGCGACGGGTTGCGCAACCAGCAAATCTTCACAGCCCAGCTCCAGCTCAACGTCCGTTTTGATCGTCGCCAGCTGATAAGAGAGGTACGCCACCTCTTTATTCTGTTCCAGCTTTGCGGCCATCGTTTTTGCGCCGCGGAAGGTCAGCCCAGCGATTTTTTCAGGCTCAGCGTATAACGTATCAAGGCCACCCAGCCCCTGCAATAACGCCTGCGCTGTCTTTTCTCCCACGCCAGGTACGCCTGGAATATTGTCCGATGAATCTCCCATCAGGGCCAGAAAATCGATGATCAGCTCCGGTGGTACGCCGTATTTCGTCACCACTTCATCGGGGCCAAGGATAGTGTTGGTCATGGTGTTAATCAGCGTAATACCCGGCGTAACCAGCTGGGCCATATCTTTATCGCCGGTGCTAATCAGTACCGGACGCCCGACCTTTTCAGCTTCACGCGCCAGGGTACCGATGACATCATCGGCTTCTACGCCAGGAACAGCCATTAGCGGCAGGCCCATCGCTTTTACCATGGCATGCAGCGGCTCGATCTGCGCACGCAGATCGTCCGGCATCGGCGGGCGATGAGATTTATAGTGCTCAAACAGTTCATCACGGAAAGTCTTCCCCTTGGCATCAAACACGACGACAGCGTGGGTCGGTTGATACTGCAGGATCAGGCTTCGCAGCATATTCAGCACGCCATACATTGCGCCTGTCGGTTCACCAGCGCTATTCGTCAGCGGGGGGAACGCGTGATATGCCCGATAAAGGTAAGAGGAGCCGTCAACGAGGATGAGAGGGTTTTCTGGGATCTGAACCATAATTTCCGTGCCTGTTTATCAGATTATCGGTAAAGGATGCCACAGACGGGCATTAAATCCTGAATTTTTCCCGCATTTCGTCGAAAAGATTCTGCGATCCTTTCGATCGCGTTATGGGCTATCCTGTGGATAACTTTGTGAATATTTTTATAACGACAGCCAAACAATCGTTAATTAAATCATCCATAAACAAATTATTTCATATTTATCATTAAGTTATACACGCATAATTTGCTTTAATAACACCATGACGACTCAATGTTCCATGTGGATATAAGATCCGAAAATTTTTCTGTTCTGGTAAGACCCGTTATTTACGCTATTTTCTGGTAAAATCAGCCTCTTGCGCCGTTTAAACGCGTTCTTTGTCAGCCTAACTTTCTGAATAAATTAACTATGTCGAGATTACTCGCCGCGATAACGCTCCCGCTGAGTATCGCCCTGACTATCATAGTCACCATAATCTGCTCGGTGCCAATCATCGTCGCCGGGCTGATTAAACTTCTTGTGCCTATTCCTGCGGTCTGGCGCTCGATATCCGTTTTTTGCAATTTCATGATGTACTGCTGGTGTGAAGGGCTGGCCCTGCTGCTGCGTCTGAATCCCTGGCTTAAATGGGATGTACAGGGCCTGGATGGCCTGAATAAGAAAAACTGGTATCTGCTCATCAGCAACCACCATAGCTGGGCAGATATCGTGGTGCTTTGCGTGCTGTTTCGCAAACATATCCCGATGAATAAATATTTCCTCAAGCAACAGCTCGCCTGGGTGCCGTTTATTGGGCTGGCCTGCTGGGCGCTGGATATGCCTTTTATGCGCCGCTATTCCCGAGGTTATTTACTCCGTCATCCAGAACGCCGGGGCAAAGATGTTGAAACCACTCGCCGCTCCTGCGAGAAATTCCGCGCGCATCCAACAACGATTGTTAACTTTGTCGAAGGCTCTCGTTTCACGGAAGAAAAGCAACAGCAGACCCGTTCGCCTTACCAGAATCTGTTATCGCCAAAGGCTGCGGGTATTGCCATGGCATTAAGCGTGCTCGGCTCGCAGTTTGATAAGCTTTTGAACGTCACGTTATGCTATCCGGAAAACAACCAAAAGCCGTTTTATGACATGCTGAGCGGCCGATTGACGCGGATTGTGGTGAGAGTCAGTCTTGAACCTGTGACGGAAGAGCTGCACGGCGATTATGTAAATGACAAAAACTTTAAGCGACGCTTTCAGCGCTGGCTAAACAGGCTTTGGGAAGAGAAAGATCGGCAGCTAACGGAAATAATGCAGCAGGCGGAGAAATAATTGTGGGCGCAGAAAAGAAAAACGCCGGTCAGTAACCGGCGTTTATTTTTTATTTCTTCTCAACGAGCTGCTTAACGGTATCGGCATACTGGGCAACAAATGCGTCCATGTTGCTGGTATCCATACCCTGCGGGTTAAGCTGGTATTTACCGTTAACGTACATAGCCGGCACGCCCTGCAGCTGGAAATCAGCGGCGGCTTTCTCTTGCTGAGCCACCAGGGATTTCACCACGAAGCTGTTCCAGGCTGCATCGTAATCTTCACCTTTAACGCCGGCGTCAACGAAGACCTTACGGATATCGGCCACGGTCTGGACGGTCTGATTTTTCTGTACCGCTTCAAACATCGGCACGGTGATTTTATCTTCCACGCCCAGCGCCATCGCAACGGCCCACGCCTGAGTCAGATCCTTTCCTAACGGTCCCAGGAACTCAACGTGGTATTTCGTCATTTTGACGCCTTCAGGCAGCTTTTTCTTCACGTTATCTGATACATGAAGAACTTCTTCAAACTGATAGCAATGCGGGCAGTAGAACGAGAAAAACTCGAGCACCTGCGGCTCACTGGCAACGGGCTTATCGAGGGTAATATACTGCTTACCGTCGGTGATCTGGGCAGCGGATGCACTGAAAGCCAGAATCATACCAGCCAGCGCCAGCCAAATTTTTTTCATGATTAATTCTCTCCTGGATATATCACATTAATACATTGGCGTTAACTGAAGAGGCGGTTCCTGCAGAACCTTTACCTGCTCAAGAAAAGTTGTTGTCTGCCCGCGCCAGTAATCTTCCCCGGTTAACCACGGGAAGTTTTTAGGAAAAGCGGGATCTTCCCAGCGCCTTAATAACCACGCCAGATAATAAACTAACCGCATTGCACGTAAAGGTTCGATGAGGGCAATTTCATCGGTATTGAAAGCGCTGAACTCTTCATACGCTTCAATGATCATCTCAAGCTGCATCCGTTGTTCGGCTTTATCGCCGTTCAACAACATCCACAGATCCTGGATAGCAGGTCCATTACGTGAATCATCTAAATCAACAAACAGTGGCCCATCGCGCCAGAGGATGTTTCCCGCATGGCAATCACCGTGTAACCGTAAAATATTGGCGCGTCCGTGCCATTGCGCCATTACCGCATCAATCAGCTTATCGGTAGCGCTGAGAAAAGCCTCTTTCAGACCTGCAGGTATCAGCGGGGAAAGCTCAAAGACCTGGCGTGGCTCAAGAAGATACTCATTCGTCCCTATCTCCGGACGCGCGATAAAACGCTGTTTGCGTCCAGTTTGATGCAGACGGCCAAGGTAGCGCCCAACCCATTCCATCTGATCGAGGTTATCCGCCTCAAACTGACGTCCACCCAGGCTTGGGAATACGGCGAAAAAGAATCCCTGATGCTGATGAAGGGTACTGTCGTTAAACGACAACGGCGCCGCTACAGGGACTTCGTCCTGCACGAGCTGGAGGGAAAACTGATGTTCTTCGAGGATCTGCTGGGCGGACCAGCGCTCAGGACGATAGAACTTCACCACATAGCGGCGACGATCTTCGTCCTGAAACTGGTAAACCCGGTTCTCATAGCTATTAAGCGGAGTGAGACCGGAGTCCACCCGCATTCCCAGATCAAATAAGCCATCAATGATGGTATCCGGGTGAAGCGTCTGAAAAGTGAAAGCCTTATCGTGCATCCTGACATCCGATAATCGTACGAATGATACAGGATATCATCTCATTGCCGATTCCGCGGCAGCGCTTACAACCTTTTACTCTTTAATCACGCCGCGAGCGCGTAGCAGCGCGGTTTTAAAATCTTCTTCATAATCTTTCTGAATTCCGGGAATAACGGCTTCTTTTGCCGAGTCGCGCATCTTCAGATGATAAATCAGAATATCGTCGGAGAGATCGTTCAACTCACCGGTGTATCCGGCCTCTTTCGCCAGTTTTTGCAAAAATTGCATTAAATTCAGCTCGGGTTCTTTCTGCCAGGCTGGCTGGAGGAGTTCAATGACTTCATTCAGACGTTTACATTTCATAGCAATGCTCCTTACTCTTGATAGGAATACGTTAGCAGGGACAATCCCACAATGAAAGAGGCGATATTAATATGCAGGGCAAGGTCATAACCGGCGTCGTGCTGGCGGGAGGAAGAGGCTCGCGCATGGGAGGAATAGATAAAGGATTACAGCTGCTGAAAGGTAAAGCCCTGTGGCGTCATGTCGCCGATGCGCTGCAGCCGCAGGTTACAAAGCTGGTAATTAGCGCTAACCGCAATCTTGATTGCTGGCGAAGCAGCGGCTACCCGATTATTACCGACTCTCTGAACGACTTTCCCGGGCCGTTGGCCGGCATGCTTTCCGTAATGCATCAGGTTGAGGGCGAGTGGTTTCTGTTTTGTCCCTGTGATACGCCATTTATCCCATCATTTCTGGCGACGCGCTTAACACAGCAGAGAAAATCCTCTCCAGCCGTTTGGGTACACGATGGTGAACGTGACCATCCGGCCATTGCTCTGGTGAATCGCGAGGCGATCGGCGAACTGGAAACGTATCTGGCGGCAGGAGAAAGACGGGTAATGGTATTTCTGCGCAAAATTGGCGGTCATAGCGTCGATTTTAGCGATGTAAAATCAGCATTTATTAACGTCAATACTCTCGACGATTTGCAACGTATGCAGGTGCCATCATGATCCCGCTTTTAGCCATCGCAGCCTGGAGCGGTACAGGTAAAACCACCCTACTGAAGTCGCTGATTCCGGCACTGCGCGCGGAAGGCTTACGGCCAGGGCTAATTAAACATACTCATCACGATATGGACGTGGATAAGCCCGGTAAAGACAGCTATGAACTGCGTAAAGCCGGAGCGGCTCAGACGATTGTCGCCAGCTCCCAGCGTTGGGCATTAATGACGGAAACACCCGAAGAGCCTCCGCTGGATCTGGAATGGTTGGTTAGCCGAATGGATGCATCAACGTTAGATTTAGTCCTGGTTGAGGGTTTTAAGCATGAAGCTGTGCCCAAAATCCTGCTTTTTCGGCAAAACAGCGGACATAGTATTGAAGAATTAGCTTATGACGATGATGTGATTGCCATAGCCAGCGATACGCCGGTCGAGACGTCGCTTCCATTGTTAGATTTAAATGATGTCCCGCAAATAGCCGCTTTTATTATGCAGTGGTTAACGGGGTTTAACGAGGACCGATAGTTATTGCAGAGATATAGCCATGATCGCGCCTTCTGAAGGCATCTGCTGATAGTTTCAGGCGACAAAAACGCAAAAATCCCATCCGTCAGGATGGGCTCTTCACTTGTTTGATGCCTGGCAGTTCCCTACTCTCACATGGGGAGACCCCACACTACCATCGGCGCTACGGCGTTTCACTTCTGAGTTCGGCATGGGGTCAGGTGGGACCACCGCGCTAGTGCCGCCAGGCAAATTCTTTGTGCTCAGTACGCAATTCTTTATCGCGTACTCAACTCTGAATCTAAGCTGAAATTGTTGTCTTCTCAAATCCGCCAAAACATCTTCGGCGTTGTAAGGTTAAGCCTCACGGTTCATTAGTACCGGTTAGCTCAACGCATCGCTGCGCTTACACACCCGGCCTATCAACGTCGTCGTCTTCAACGTTCCTTCAGGACTCTCAAGGAGTCAGGGAGAACTCATCTCGGGGCAAGTTTCGTGCTTAGATGCTTTCAGCACTTATCTCTTCCGCATTTAGCTACCGGGCAATGCCATTGGCATGACAACCCGAACACCAGTGATGCGTCCACTCCGGTCCTCTCGTACTAGGAGCAGCCCCCCTCAATTCTCCAGCGCCCACGGCAGATAGGGACCGAACTGTCTCACGACGTTCTAAACCCAGCTCGCGTACCACTTTAAATGGCGAACAGCCATACCCTTGGGACCTACTTCAGCCCCAGGATGTGATGAGCCGACATCGAGGTGCCAAACACCGCCGTCGATATGAACTCTTGGGCGGTATCAGCCTGTTATCCCCGGAGTACCTTTTATCCGTTGAGCGATGGCCCTTCCATTCAGAACCACCGGATCACTATGACCTGCTTTCGCACCTGCTCGCGCCGTCACGCTCGCAGTCAAGCCAGCTTATGCCATTGCACTAACCTCCTGATGTCCGACCAGGATTAGCTGACCTTCGTGCTCCTCCGTTACTCTTTAGGAGGAGACCGCCCCAGTCAAACTACCCACCAGACACTGTCCGCAACCCCGAT
>NZ_JBEAFN010000007.1:0-140271 GCF_040061795.1 Klebsiella sp. GN_Kp190 | reverse complement strand
CTTGACGCGCCTTGTCCGGGCTACGGCGTGCAGACGGCTGGAAACCTGTAGCCCGACTAAGCGCAGCGCGAGCCGGGAAGCAGCTGCGCTGATGCATCAGGTTTGGCACCTTCCCCGGAGGCGGCGCCTGATGCGCCTGTCCGGCTCCAAAGCGCTTACAGCGTAATCGTCAACGCATTGCCCTGCGCGGTCACCACCACGCCCAGCTCGCTACCCGCCTGAGTCCCGCCCTGCACGCCCGCCACCTGCTGGATGTTGCGCAGGCACAGCGTCCAGCCGCGGGCCTCGCCGTCACCGCTGACGGTGATGACGTTGCCCTGGCGTTTCGCCATCAGGGTAAAGACCACCGACCCGTCCGCGGCCGGCACCTGACAGACGGCTTCGCGACCATCGTCGAGGCTAAACAGCTGGAAGGCGGTACCTTCGTTCCACGCGTAGTCTGGCTTCTGATCATTGTTTCCCAGCGCCAGCAGAGTGTTGTCACGCACGTACACCGGCAGGCTCAGCACATCGTGATTCTGCTTATGCCAGCGGCTACCCTGCGCTTCATCGTTGTGCCACAGATGGGTCCATCGACCTTCCGGCAGCCAGAACTGGACGTCTCCCGCTTCGCTAAACACCGGCGCCACCAGCACGGAATCCCCCAGCATGTACTGCCGATCCAGATAGTCGCAGGCCGGGTCGTGCGGGAACTCCAGCATCATCGAACGCAGCATCGGCGTACCGAACTCATTGGCCAGCGCCGCCTGACGGTACAGATACGGCATCATGCGGCATTTCAGCTGCGTGAAGTGGCGCACCACATCGCAGGACTCGTCATCGTAGGCCCACGGCACGCGATAGGATTTGCTGCCGTGCAGACGGCTGTGGCTCGACAGCAGGCCGAAGGCGCACCAGCGCTTGTAGACGTGGGCGGGCGCGGTGTTTTCGAAGCCGCCGATATCGTGGCTCCAGAACCCAAAGCCGGACATGCCGATCGACAGGCCGCCGCGCAGGCTTTCCGCCATCGATTCATAGTTGGCGTAGCAGTCGCCGCCCCAGTGCACCGGGAACTGCTGTGCGCCCACCGAGGCGGAGCGCGCGAACAGCACCGCTTCTTTCTCGCCGACGGTCTCTTTCAGTACGTTCCACACCAGCTCGTTATAGATGAAGGCGTAGTGGTTGTGCATTTTTTGCGGATCGGAACCATCAAACCACTGCACGTCGGTCGGGATACGCTCGCCGAAGTCGGTCTTGAAGCAGTCAACGCCCATCGCTACCAGGCCTTTCAGCTTGTCGGCATACCACTGGCAGGCTTGCGGATTAGTGAAGTCATAAATCGCCAGGCCCGGCTGCCATTTATCCCACTGCCACAGCGAACCGTCCGGGCGTTTCAGCAGATAGCCTTTCTCCTGCAGCTCTTTAAACACCGGCGAACGCTGGCCGATATAGGGGTTAATCCACACGCAGACCTTCAGCCCTTTCTCTTTCAGGCGCTTAATCATGCCTTCCGGGTCAGGGAAGGTCACCGGATCCCATTCAAAATCGCACCACTGGAAAGCCTTCATCCAGAAGCAGTCAAAGTGGAACACGTGCAGCGGCAGGTTGCGCTCCGCCATGCCGTCGATAAAGCTGTTAACCGTCGCTTCATCGTAGTTGGTAGTGAACGAGGTGGTCAGCCACAGGCCGAAAGACCAGGCCGGCGGCAGCGCCGGACGCCCGGTAAACCGGGTATAGCGGTTCAGCACCTCTTTCGGGGTCGGGCCGTCGATAACGAAGTACTCCAGGTATTCACCTTCGACGCTGAACTGCACCTTAGAGACTTTCTCGGAGCCGATTTCGAAAGAGACGCGCTCAGGATGATTCACCAGCACGCCGTAGCCGCGGTTGGTCAGATAGAACGGGATATTTTTGTACGACTGTTCGGTGCTGGTGCCGCCGTCTTCGTTCCAGGTGTCGACCGTCTGGCCGTTGCGCACCAGCGCGGTAAAGCGCTCGCCGAGGCCGTAAACGGTGTCGCCGACGCCGAGATCCAGGCGCTCAAACATATAGTTACGATGCGTTTTCGTATCCTGCACGTAGCCATCGTTTTTCAGCTGGCTACCGGTAATCCGCACGCCGTCGCGCAGGAAATCCAGCGACCAGAAGTCGCCTTTCGTGACGCGCGCGGTCAAATTGCCGCTCTTCAGCTCGGCATACTCAGCGCCGTTGTTAATCTCCACCTTGACGTCTTTCAGCACGTTCAGCGGATAGTGTGGGCCGTTGTTCAGCGCGCCCTGGAAGTGCTCCATGCGTACGCCGATCACCCCTTCCTGCGGAGAGAAGAAGCGCACGGTAAAGAGCGGAACGTCCAGCTGGGCGGCACGCTCGCGCACTTCGCGCGACGCGACGTAGACCACCATGTCGTTGCCCTGTTGCTCAACCTCGTACACCTGTACGGGTTGGATCAGATTGAGCCCTGGTTGAATAAGCCAGTTTCCATCACTGATTTTCATGAATAGCTTCCTCTTAGTTTTGCAATTCTTTGCCTGTCGGCGCTGAAGTGAAGTCGTGTTCGTTGCGGCGCGCGCCCTGAGCCAGCTCCGCCATCATCTTTTTCAGGAACGGGGTTTTCAGGGTGTAGTAGCGTTTCGCGATAACCGCGCTCAGCAGATAACAGACCGCCGGAGCGAGGGTGAACAATGAGATGATGATGGTGATAGTGGCGCTGTTCTGGGTTTTGGCCGCGGCATCGTAACCGCCGCCCGCCAGCATCCAGCCAATCAGCGCGCCGCCCAGCGCCAGGCCCAGCTTGAGCACGAACAGGGTGCCCGCAAAGCTGATACCGGTCAGGCGTTTGCCGTTACACCATTCGCCGTAGTCGACGGTGTCGGACATCATCACCCACTGAATCGGCGTCACCAGCTGGTGCAGCACGCCAATCACGAAGATAAAGGCGAACATGGTGATTTCGGCGTCCATCGGCACGAAGAACATCACTACGCTCAGCGCCGCCAGCAGGGCGTTAGTCCACCAGAAGACGCTGACTTTGCATTTCCAGTCGGTGAGCGGCTTCGCCAGCGCCGAGCCAATCAGGTTGCCGACGCAGTAGGTGGTGAGGAAGGCGGTGAACAGACCCGCGGACCCCATGATCCAGGTGGTGTAATACATCATCGCGCCGCCGCGAACGCAGACCGCGAGGATGTTGAGGATGGTCAGCAGACCAACGACACGCCACTGATCGTTGCGCCAGATATCGCGCAGGTCTTCCCGCATTGAGGTAGAGCTCGGCGGCGCTTCGACGCGCTCTTTGGTGGTGAAGAAGCAAAACGCCAGCATCAGGAAAGCGATCGCCGACAGCACCGCGATGCCGCCCTGAAAGCCAAAGGCTTTGTCTTCGCCGCCGATAAAGTTCACCAGCGGCATCATCAGGACGGTGGAGAGCATGCCGCCCGCCGTCGCCAGCACAAAGCGCCAGGACTGCAGGGAGATACGCTGCGTTGGGTTGTCGGTGATGACCCCGCCCAGCGCGCAGTACGGGATGTTGACCACGGTGTAGAGCAGGGTCAGCAGCGTGTAGGTGACCGCGGCGTAAATCAGCTTGCCGTTATGACTCAGGTCCGGCGAGCTGTAGGCCAGCACGCAGACGAGGCCGAACGGAATCGCGCCGAACAGGATCCACGGGCGGAATTTTCCCCAGCGGCTGCGGGTACGGTCGGCCAGCAGCCCCATGCAGGGGTCGGATATCGCATCCAGCGCGCGGGCCAGCAGGAACATGGTACCGACATAGCCTGCAGGAATACCAAAGATATCGGTATAGAAAAACATCATATACAACATGACGTTATCAAAAATGATATGGCTTGCGGCATCGCCCATGCCGTAGCCAATCTTCTCTTTGACGGACAAAATATGATCTTTCATCGCACACTCTTCTCTCAGCGCTGCCGCGGGTTGGTACCGGTTACATGCTTTGTAACCCATCCGCGCAGTAAGATGAATTGCGATATCTCATAATCAAATTACGTTTCTTGTTTTATGTGATCCCGGTAGCCTGAAAGAGTGTATAAAAGTGTAAGCCACGGATTTTGCAAGGAATTGTTTAAGAAGGTTCTGTAAAGTCCAGTTTTAACAGTAAAAAAGTGCGTTTGGGTATGTGGTTAATGCAGGAAAGTAGCTATAATGCGCCCAGCCTCCATGTAGCAATCGAGGCGCGGAAGATCGTCATCTCCGGTGAGGTGGCTGGACTTCAAATCCAGTTGGGGCCGCCAGCGGTCCCGGGCAGGTTCAACTCCTGTGATCTTCCGCCAGTTCAATCATTTTTATCCATGTGAACTTATCCAGAAAATCAGCCTTTCGGTTCAATACCTTTCGCTTTTAGCGCTTCTCGCCAGCTCTTTAAACCAGCTCGTAAGTCTCACCCTTTCCGGCAAGTGGTTACGCGCAGCGGGGTTCGATACCGGAAAGCGCTTCACGGTTAAGGTAATGGATGGCTGTATTGTGCTGCTGCCGCAGAGCGATAAGGAAGAAATGCTTAAAGCGGAGCTACTGCAAATTCAGCAATCCTTTAAAAGCGTCAACAACACGCTTCATCTCGTCTGACGCCCGGACATGTTCGCCTTCTGGATAGCCGCTCCCAAATGACGCCGGGTTAATCGTCCGTCTAATGAAATTTATGCTCTTCTGACATACTATGCGAACCAAAGCAGGTTAACCCGGAGGCTATATGGCAAATGAACATTTAACTTCGCCCCCAATAGGTGAATTCGTTATGTTTGCCAGCGGTGATGGGAAAGTACGCGTAGAATGCCGCTTTGAAAGCGATACGCTTTGTCTCCCTCAGGCATCCATCGCAAATCTTTATCAGATCACTCCCCAGGCAGTTACACAGCACATTAAAGCGATCTATGAAGAAGAAGAACTTGATCAAAACGCAACCTGTAAGTCTTACTTACAAGTTCAACAGGAAGGTCGTCGCCAGGTAAGCCGCAACCGGCTTCACTACAGCCTGCAAGTCATCCTTGCCGTTGGCTATCGCTTTTCATGCGGATTCTCCGCCAGCAGGCGAGAGCATAGCGCGGCGTTCTCACGCACATAGCGCTCGTATCCATCGCGCTGAATATATTGGCGAATATTTAAAATCTGCTCGCAAAATTCGCTATCGAGATCGATAAACCGGTAGCTCATCGCCTGCGCCAGCAGCGCTCCAACCGTGCTTTTTCCCACCCCGCCGGGGCCAATCAGAAATAGCGTATTCATCTTTATTCCTCGCGTCCGTGTGAAAGCATTATGTCAGCAGAATACGCCAAATAATGCCGCGATCGCGGCCGTTTTTTGTTCACTTTCATCTCCCCAGCCAATCATTTCCATCCAATGTTTGCGTTATTCCCTTCATCTTTAAATCCTTACACTAACGGGATAACGTGGCTTAGAAAGGAGACCAATGATGACACCCGAACTCGAACACAGCTTCTCTATCACCATTCAGGTAGACAAACCGGTCATCGTCTCCCGCAGCCCGCAGAGCGGGAAACGTCAGCTGATCCCAATCCTCAGCGGAACCGTACGCGGTGAGCTTAACGGCCACGTCTTACCCGGCGGCGTCGACAGCCAGATCGTCGAACCTGACGGCACCTGCCGCCTCTCCGCCCGCTATGCATTACACGTGGAAGAAGGCACCGTATACATCGAAAACAACGGCATTCGCCGCCTACCCGAAGAGTACATAGAGCGTCTTTTCGGCGACGATATGCGCTTTTTTAGCGATATTCCGCCGGAAGATATCTATTTTCGTACCGTACCGACTTTTGAAGTGGATGCGCCTGCGCTGCGCTGGCTCACCACCTCGCTGTTTATCTGTTCCGGCGGCCGCACGCAGGACGGCGTGATGCTCGATTTTTATCGCGTCCGCTGATTTTCACTTTTTCAATATAACTGTTATCGCCGTCGGGCCATTTTTCCCCCGCGTGCCGCGGTCTATCCTCAATACATTCAAACGATGAACCTTATTCAAAACCGGAGAGTGTATGAAAGCGATCGCCATTACCCGCGCGGCGGCAGAAGGCAGCAATATTCCTTTTTTAACCGACATCGAGCTGCCGCAGCCGGTTGCCGAGGGACATGACCTGCTGGTTGAAGTGAAGGCTATTTCCGTCAACCCGGTGGATACCAAAGTCCGCGCCGGGTTTAACGCCGATACCCCGCGCGTGCTGGGTTGGGACGCGGTGGGCGTGGTGAAAGCCGTCGGCAGCGCGGTGACGCTGTTCGCCGCGGGAGATGAAGTGTGGTACGCCGGCGCGCTGGGCCGTCCGGGCAGCAACAGCGAGTTTCAGTTAGTGGATGAGCGCATCGTCGCCCGCAAACCGCGTTCGCTGGATAATGCCGCCGCCGCCGCGCTGCCGCTCACCGCCATTACCGCCTGGGAGCTGCTGTTCCACCGTCTTGGCGTAGAGGAAGGCGGCAACGCGGGTGACACGCTGCTGATCGTCGGCGCGGCGGGCGGCGTCGGTTCGATACTGACCCAGCTCGCCAGCAAGCTCACCGGTATGACGGTCATTGGCACCGCCTCGCGTCCGGAAAGCCAGAAATGGGTACGGGAAGCGGGCGCGCATCATGTTATCGATCACAGCAAACCGCTCGCCGAAGAGCTGGCGCGGATTGGCGTCAAAGCGGTGACCCACGTCGCCAGCCTGACCAATACCGACCAGCACTATCCGCAGCTGATCGCCGCTCTCGCACCGCAGGGCAAGCTGGCGCTCATCGACGATCCGCAAACCCTCGACGTGGTGCCGCTGAAGGCGAAAAGCATCTCCCTGCACTGGGAATTTATGTTTACCCGCTCGATGTTCGCAACGCCGGACATGATCGCCCAGCATCAGCTGCTGACCCGCGTGGCGGCGCTGATTGACGACAACACCATTAAGACCACCCTCGGCGAGCACTACGGCGCCATCACCGCCGCCAACCTGCAAAAAGCGCACGCGCAGCTGGAAACCGGGCGTTCGGTGGGCAAAATCGTGCTGGAGGGCTTTTAAGATGAGCGGCGAGGCGATTTCACTTCTCGCGGTGCTGACGGCGAAACCGGGTCACAGCGACGCGCTGCGTCAGGCCCTGCAGGCGCTGCTGCTGCCGACGCGTCAGGAGCCAGGCAACCTCGATTACGCCCTGTTTCAGCTGCGCGATGCGCCGGATACGTTCTATATGCGCGAATCCTGGCGCAATCAGGAAGCGCTGGACGCGCATATCGCCCTGCCGCACTTCCAGGATTTTATTGCGCAGATGGATAGCCTGCTTGCCGGGCCGCTGCGGCTGGATTATCTGACGCCCGTCGCGCCCTGATATTTTCTGCACTCCGTTTACGGGGGTGAGCCCATCTTTAACCCTTTGAGCTCTCCCCCACCCATCGCGCCTCAACCAGGCTACGCTTGATCCTGCCGCTCAAAAAACGCTCTCCCCCCTCCGTTTTATTCAACGCCGTTATGTAGAAGAGGTTTTGCTATGCAGATCAACGCTATTGGAACGAACTCGGCCAGCCAGCCGTTGGGGTCTATGGCCATAACCCGCCGCGAACCGGGGCCGGACGATGTGCAGATCGCCATTGATTATTGCGGCGTCTGCCACTCGGATGTACACCAGGCCCGCTCCGAGTGGGCAGGGACGCTCTATCCCTGCGTGCCGGGCCATGAAATCGTCGGCCGGGTGACCGCCGTAGGCAGCCGGGTCTCCGGCCACGCCGTTGGCGATCTGGTGGGCGTCGGCTGTATGGTCGACAGCTGTAAAGAGTGCGAGGAGTGTCGGGACGGGCTGGAAAACTATTGCGATCGTATGGTGCTCACCTATAACGGCCCGACGCAGGACGCGCCCGGCCACACGCTCGGCGGTTACTCCCAGCAGATCGTTGTGCATCAGCGCTACGTGCTGCGCGTCCGCCATCCCAAAGAGCAGCTGGCCGCCGTCGCGCCGCTGCTGTGCGCGGGCATCACAACTTACTCGCCGCTACGCCACTGGAACGTCGGGCCGGGCAAAAAAGTCGGCATCGTGGGCATTGGCGGGCTGGGGCATATGGGCATCAAGTTGGCCCACGCCATGGGCGCCCACGTGGTGGCCTTTACCACCTCGGAATCCAAGCGTGACGCGGCGCGGGAGCTGGGCGCGGACGAAGTGGTGGTCTCGCGCAACGAAAACGAAATGGCCGCCCACCTGAAGAGCTTCGACTTCATACTCAACACCGTGGCGGCGCCGCATAACCTCGATGCCTTCACCACCCTGCTCAAACGCGACGGCACCATGACGCTGGTGGGCGCGCCCGCCACGCCGCATCCCTCGCCGGAAGTGTTTAATCTGATCTTCCGCCGCCGGTCAATTGCCGGGTCGATGATCGGCGGCATCCCGGAAACCCAGGAGATGCTCGATTTCTGCGCCGAGCACGGTATCGTCGCCGATATAGAGCTGATTCGCGGCGACCAGATTAACGAGGCCTGGGAGCGGATGATTAAAGGCGACGTGAAATACCGCTTCGTCATCGACAGCGCCACGCTCGGCGGCTAAGCCCCGCGACGAAAGGTGCGCCGCCACTCCGCCGGGCTGACGCCAAAGCGCGCTTTAAACTGCTGGCGCCAGGTTACGGCGGAGCGATAGCCCACTTCCTCCGCCACCTGCCCGACCGGTAAATCCCCGGCCTCCAGCAGGATCTGGCTGCGCCGCAGGCGCTCGGCGGCCAGCCAGTCGGCGATGCCCATGCCGGTCGCTTTGGCGAAATGGCGGGTCAGGGTCCGGCGGCTCATCGCCGCCACCTGCGCCAACGAGTCGAGATTATGCGGTTCGCGGATGTGCTGCTGGAGATACTCAAGCAGGCCGTTTATCCGCGCGTCGCGGGTGTTTTTGGGTACCGGCTGGGCGATAAACTGCGCCTGGCCGCCCTCACGGTGCGGCGGGACGATCATCCGCCGGGCGATCTGATTGGCGACAAGGCTGCCAAAACGCTGGCGAATGAGATACAGGCAGCAGTCGAGCGCCGCCGCGGTGCCCGCCGAGGTGATAATCCCCTCATCGTCAACGTACAGCGCGTTGATATCCAGCCGCACCTGTGGAAACAGGCGCTGAAAATCCTGCTCAAACTCCCAGTGGGTCGCCGCGCGCCTGTCGTCCAGCAGCCCGGCGTAGCCGAGTACAAACGCCCCGAGGCACAGGCCGACGATCTGCGCGCCGTTATTGCGCGCGCGAACCAGGCCGTCAAGCAGCGGCTGCGGTGGGCGCTGATTCACCGCCCCCCAGTAAGGCACCACCACGATATCCGCCTGCGCCAGGAGGGAAAAATCGCCGCTGGCGTTCAGCGCGAAGCCGTCGCGGGCGCTGAGCAACCCCGGCCGTTCGGCGCAAATATGCAGGTTAAAGCGTTTGGTTTCCGAGACCGTATCGCCAAACAGCATACAGGGCACCGAGTAGTGAAAGGGGCTAAACCCGTCCACTGCCACAATCGCCACTTCCGTGAGTTTCATCGCCTGCTCCGCTTCTAAAAGACCATGCTTTCCCCATCCTGCGGGATGCTGACCGCTTCGGCAATCTGATTGTCAGCCACGTACTGGCGCAGCTCATCGCGGCTCAGCAGACAGTGGTTCACCGCGTCCATATGGCTGGCGACGATTTTGGCTTCCGGCAGGACGAAGTGCGCCTTCAGCACATCCTCTTTGCCCATGATGATCGGCCCAAAACCGATGACGTGCGCATACCCTGCATTCAGCACCACCACGTCAGGGCGCAGCCTGAGCATGTCGGCTTCCACTGCATCGCGCCAGATAGTGTCCCCCACCAGCCACAGGGTTTTCTCCTGCGGATGGCGCAGCACCACGCCGCAGGCTTCGCCCAGGCGCTCGGCCATTGCCGGCACCGCATAAGTGCGGTCGCTGCCGTGCTGGCCCGAGGTGGTTTTCACCAGCGCAACGTCAGCAAACGCGCTGTCCTCAGAGAGCAGACGAATATCGCGAAAGCCCTGGCCGCGCAGCAGCTGTCCGTCGGCGTCATGCTGGACGTAAACCGGCAGGGTTTTGGGGATCGCGGCGATCGCCGCCTCGTCCCAGTGATCCTGATGAGTGTGGGTGACGATAACGGCATCCACGTCAACGATCGTTTCGATGGAAAAAGGCAGTTCCACCAGCGGGTTACGCAACTCGCTGCGCGCGGTACCGGCAAAGCCCGCCCAGGCGCCCTTGGCTGAAAGCATCGGGTCAATCAGAAACTTTTTACCCGCATATTCAATAAGCTGGGTAGCATTACGCACATGGGTGATTTTCATGATGTTCATTCCTCTTCGCGGTTATCTGCTGAACATCGTACGTCCCACAAGCCTGGCGCAATATGGGCGTTTGGGCAATGAACGATGAAATCGGGCCAATCTGCGACGGTTGCCATCGGCTCCCGGCTATGGTGTGCTGAACGCTCAACTTTGAGGAACAGTGGCTACGATGAAAAAGAAACTCACCTCCGCCGATATGCACGATGTCGAGGTTCTGGCAGACACCCCATGGTTCAGCATGCGCAAGGTCGGAATTGATATGGCGCCCGGCGATCGGCGGGATTTTTACTCCATTCACTATCCTCGCCCGGCGGTGGGGATTGTGGCGATGCAGGATGACAAAGTGCTGCTGATTCGCCACTACCGTTACCTGATCGATCGGGTGGTGTGGGCGATTCCTTCCGGCGGCGTCGATGAAGGCGAAGACCCGCGCGCGGCGGCCCTGCGCGAGCTGCGGGAAGAGACCGGCTGGCAGGCGCAGCGCGCCGACGAAATTATCCGCTATAACCCCTCCTACGGCAGCAGCGACCAGCTGTTTATTACCTGGCTGGCCCACGATTTGACTTGGGTGGGAATGGATGAAGATCAGGATGAAGTGATGGAAACTGGCTGGTTTACCCTCGAAGAGATAGGCCAGCTGATCGCCCGCGGCGAGATGCCAGACGGGCTATCGCTGGTGCCGCTGCTGCATCTGATGGCGCAGCGGCGCACCGGTTTAGCGTAGCGGCTTCAGCATCCGCCAGCGGAACCACAGCTGAGCGACGAGGATCAGCAGGCCGCCGATAATTTTCTGCAGCGGTAGCTGTTCGCCGTACCACAGCGCGGCGGCAATCACCGTCAGCAGCGGTTCCAGCACCATAATAATCGCCGCGCTGGCGACCGCCGCGTACTTCTGCCCCTTCATTTGCAGGCCGAAGCGCAGGCTGGTGGCGATAACGATGCTGGCGAGCAGCCAGCCGAAGGTCGGCAGGGTAAACGGCTGAGTCCAGCTTTCAACGGCGGCGGAGATCCCCAGTCCGACAATGCCGGTAATGCCGAGCTGCACGGTGGTCAGCGGTATCAGCGGCACCTCGCGGGCGCTTTTGCTGGTGTAGCAAAACCAGATCGATTGCACCAGCGCGGTCAACAGGAACCAGCCCTGGCTGGGGTGAAACGCAATTGGCATATGCAGGCTGAGTAAGCCGAGACCGACAACCGCAATCGGCAGGCACTCCCAGTAGGCCCGCGCCGGCCGCACCTTCATCATCACCCATGCGGTAAGCGGCACGAACAGCATCGACAGGCTCATGATAAACGCCCCTTCGCCCAGCGATGGGGTCGTTGATACCGAGTAGATCCACAGGCACAGGTTTAGCGCAAACCACAGGCCGCTGATAATCATGCGCGGCCACTGCTGCCTCTCGACGCGAAGGCCGCGGCAGAAAGGCAGCAGCAGCAGCGCGGCGAAGAAAAAGCGCAGGCCGAGGAAAGCGAAAACCGGCATGCCGGCAATCGCTTCACGGGAAAAAATCCATCCGCAGGCGGCGATAACCGTCGCGGCTATGAGCAGCAAATCAGCCTGGCGTTGCCGGGTCATCGCCACGTCTCCTTGTGTGAGTGATTACCAGCCGGGCACCGCGCCGCCGTTAAAGATCGTCTCCGCCGCCTTCGCCACCTCTGGCGACTGGTAGGACTGGATAAACGCTTTGACGTTTTCCGCGTCTTTGTTGTCTTCGCGGGTCACGATGATGTTCACATAGGGCGAGTTTTTATCTTCAATAAAGATGCCGTCGCGTACAGGGGAGAGGCCGGTCTGCTGCAGGTAGGTAGTGCTGATGATCGCTACGTCGACCTTCGGGTCGTCGATGACGCGCGGCAGCTGCGCTCCTTCCAGCTCCATAATTTTCAGGTGATGCGGGTTGTCGATGATATCAACCGCCGTCGGCAGCAGGCCGGTGCCCGCTTTGAGGGTAATCAGCTTTTCCTGCTGGAGCAGAAGCAGCGCGCGGCCCAGGTTGGTCGGGTCGTTCGGAATGGCGATGGTCGCGCCGTCTTTCAGCTCGGCGACGGATTTTATTTTGCGCGAGTAGCCCGCCATCGGGAAGACGAAGGTGTTGCCCACCGCCACCAGGCGATAGTTGTGGGCTTTATTATCCTGTTCGAGGAACGGGCGGTGCTGAAAGACGTTGGCGTCCAGATCGCCGGCGTTGGTGGACTCATTCGGCAGCAGCGAGCCGCTAAAGCCCACCAGCTCCACGTCGAGGCCATATTTCTCTTTAGCCACTTTCTTCGCCACTTCCGCCACATCCTGTTCCGCGCCGTTAATGACGCCGACTTTAATGTGTTTCGCATCGCTGCCCTTCTGGTCGCAACCCGCCAGCAGCAGGCCCGCCAGCACCACGGCGGCGGCTGTCCGTAAACGCAATTTCATTGTTATCACCCCATCAGTCCATAGAAATCGTTATTATTTTTTCGTCTGAAACTATAACGACTTTGTGCTGGGGTTTTAAACGCAAAAACCGCAACCGGAAATAAAATCATCTTCCCCCTTTCTCCCGGGGGCGGCGCGATGCGCCTGCCCGGGCTACGGGCTCACCGTCGGCTGCGATCGAGTAGCCCGGACAGGTGCGCAGCGCCGCCTCCGGGGATCTCTTCAACGGTGAGGCTCGTTCCGCAGAACGGCGCCTTACAGCCCCAGCTCGCTCAATCCCGGGTGATCGTCCGGGCGACGGCCCTGGGGCCAGTGAAACAGACGCTCGCTCTCCGTAATGGGCAGATCGTTGATGCAGGCGTAGCGCGTCTGCATCAGGCCGTGCCGATCAAATTCCCAGTTCTCGTTGCCGTATGAACGAAACCAGTTGCCGCTGTCGTCGTGCCACTCATAGGCAAAGCGTACCGCAATACGGTTATCGCTCCACGCCCACAGCTCCTTAATCAGCCGGTACTCCTGCTCTTTACGCCATTTCCGCTGCAGGAAGTCGATAATCTGCGTTCTGCCGTGAACAAATTCGCTGCGGTTACGCCATTCGCTCTCGACGGTATAGGCCAGCGCGACCTTAGCGGCATCGCGGCTGTTCCAGCCATCTTCAGCGGCACGGACTTTTTGTGCGGCGCTCTCGCGGGTGAACGGCGGCAGAGGCGGACGTTGTTCGGTCATCATGAATCTCCTGTATGAATACCCTTCATACTTCAAGTTGCTTATGTGTTGGCTACACTCGTTCACCCCAGTCACATAGTTATCTATGCTCCTGGGGACTCACTCCCTTGCCGCCTTTAAGCAACTCGAATTATTTTGGGTATATAAGCTGCTGCAGGCGCTGATTTTCCCGCTCCAGTTCGTCAATACGCTGTTGCAGCGTCTGGCTATACTCCGCCACCTGCCGGGCGGTGTAGCGGGGGGTAATATGCTGCGGGCAGTTCCAGTCAAAAGCCTGTAAGTGGAAACGGTAGATGCGCTCAATCCGGGCCCGATAGTTCTCCGGCGCCACCTGCGCCAGCAGCTGCGGGTCGGCATCCACCGCCACAACCTCTACGGTGGCGTAGATTTTCAGCCTGGCACGCCGCGGGTAATCCATCAAAAACAAACAGGCTCGATCGCTGCCGCGCAGGTTGCCGGTGGTGATGTACTGGCGATTACCGGAAAAATCCGCCATCGCCAGGGTGGTTTCATCCAGCAGATGCAGAAAGCCCACCGGGCCGCCGCGATGCTGAATATAGGGCCAGCCGGTTTGCGAAAGGGTGGCCAGATAGAAGCTGTCGCGGGTGGCAATCATCGCCTCCTCGCTGGCGCCGAAGCGCTCACCCCGGCGCTGGCGATGCGGCGACTGCCACAGCTCATCGCTGCCCATTTCATGCTGGACATCCATCACGTCCGGCGTCATGGCGATATCAAGAAATTCTGCTGGCATAGGTCCTCCCGATGCGTTGCGGCGTAACTCATCATGGACTGTGCTGACAGAAAAGATAATAGTGGCAATATGACAATCATCTTTCCGTAAAACGGGATAATTATGGACCGACTCAGCGCGATGGCGCTGCTGGTGAAAGTGGCCGAACTCGGCAGCATGTCGGCGGCGGCGCGGGCGCTGAATATGCCCCTGACCACCGTTAGCCGCCAGATTGGCGAACTGGAAAATACCCTCGGCGTGCGCCTGATGATCCGCACCACCCGCAAGCTGACGCTGACCGATGCCGGCGTCGATTATGTCGCCGCCGCGCGGCGCATTCTCGAAGAGGTGGAGAACGCCGAGCGCCAGGCGGCGGGCGAATATCAGGAGCCAAAAGGCGAACTGGTTCTCTCAGCCCCAACCATGTTCGGTCGTCAGCATGTTTTGCCGGTGGTGACGGATTTTCTCGCCCGCTACCCGCAGATTCGCGTCCGTTTACTGCTTAGCGACCGCAACGCCGATCTGGTGGGCGATCATATTGATTTAGCGGTGCGTATCGGCACGCTGCCGGACAGCGGGATGGTGGCCACCCGGCTGGGCGAGATGCGCATTGTGACCTGCGCGCACCCGGCTTTGCTGGAAAAACACGGCATACCCGAACGCCCGCGCGAGCTGGCCGCGCTACCGATCATTCGTATTGAATCGCCGATGCCTTATCGCGGCTGGCGCTTTAACGCCGAAGAGGCGGAGGACCGGCTGGTGGCGCTGCAGCCGGTGCTGTCGCTGACCACGCCGGAGAGCGCCGCCGACGCCGCCCGCCTGGGGGCCGGCGTGGCGCGCCTGCTGCATTACCAGGCGATCGACGGCCTGGCCCGCGGCGAGCTGAAGCTGCTCCTGCAGGCGATGGAACCAGAGCCTGCACCGGTGCACCTGCTGTACACCTCGCGGGATCTGGCTCCGCTTAAGCTGCGTAAATTTATCGATTTCGCCGCGCCGGCTCTGCGTCGGGCGCTGCTGCGTATTGCCGCCGCCGTCTAGCGTGTGCCGGTTTTCAGCGGCGCTTCTTTCAGTAGCCAGGAGAGGGCAAACGCCACCGCCATAATGCAGGCCGCCATCAGAAACGCCGCATGGATAGCGGACCCGAAGGCGTCCAGATAATCGAGGCGGATCTCCGCCGGGAGATTCTGTACCGCCGCCGGGTTCAGCGTCCTCGGCAGCTGCGCGCCTTCCGGCAGCAGGCGCTGGAGATTGCTTTGCAGCACGTGAGTAAACACCGCCCCAAACAGCGCCACGCCGATGGAACCGCCAATCGATCGAAACAGCGTGACCCCGGAGGTCGCCACGCCGTACATCTGCGCGGGCATCGCGTTCTGTACCGCCAGCACCAGCACCTGCATCACCAGCCCCAGGCCCGCCCCCAGCACGCCGGTAAACAGGTACAGCTGCCACATCGCGGAGTGGATGGTGATGCGCGTCAGCAGCACCATGCCGACGACCCCCAGCAGGGTGCCGATAATCGGAAATACGCGATACTTGCCGGTGCGGCTGATAATGCGCCCGCTGACGATCGAGGTCAGCAGCAGGCCGCCCATCAGCGGGATCAGCTGCAGGCCCGCCTCGGTCGGCGTCGCCTCTTTGACCACCTGCAAATAGAGGGGCAGGAAGGTCACCGAGCCGAACAGCGCCATGCCGATAACAAAGCCAATCAGGCTGCACAGCAAAAAGCTGCGGTTGCGGAATAAGGAGAGCGGAATAATCGGCTCGCTGGCCAGCCGCTCTTCATGAATAAAGCCAACGATCCCGACCAGGCCAAACGCCAGGATGCACCAGAGCTGCGGGTCGCTCCACGCGCGGACGCTGCCGCCCTCGGAGGTAAACAGGATGATGCACAGCAGCGCCATGCTGAGGTAAATCGCCCCCAGCCAGTCGATCTGGTGCTGGCTGCGCTTGTTGCTGCTGTGAAAAACCGCACCGATCACCAGCAGCGCAAACAGCCCCAGCGGCAGGTTGATGTAAAAAATCCAGCGCCAGGAGGCGTGCTGCACCAGGAAGCCGCCGATTAACGGCCCGATTACCGTCGCCAGGCCAAAGACGCCGCCGAACAGGCCCTGATAGCGGCCGCGATTCGCCGGCGGGATGACGTCAGCCACCGCCGCCATGCTGATCACCATCAGGCCGCCGCCGCCCAGCCCCTGCAGGCCGCGCATCAGCACCAGCTGGGTCATATTTTGCGCCAGCCCGCAGAGGGCGGAACCGGCAAGAAACAGCACAATCGCCACCTGCAGAACGATTTTGCGCCCGAACAGATCGCCGAATTTGCCGTACAGCGGCACCGCGATGGTCGAACTCAGGATGTAGGCGGTGACCACCCAGGAGAGCTTATCCAGCCCGCCGAGCTCGCCGACGATGGTCGGCAGCGCGGTGGAAACGATAGTCTGATCCAGCGCCGAGAGCAGCATCACCAGCAGCAGGGCGCTGAAGAGCAGGCGGATCGAGGGCACCGCCGGTTGGCTGGCGATTTCAGATGTCATAGCATCACTCGCTTGAAATTAATTAAATGCATAATTAATATTTAGGGAAATGATGAATCTGGTCAAGGGATCGCCACAGGATGTCAGCACAAAAAGACAACGAAGCCCCGCGTCGTCCCGGTCGCCCGCGCGGGCAGAAATCCGGCTCCGCCAACCGCGAACAGCTGATGGATATTGCCCTGGCGCTGTTTGCGCGCCACGGGATCGCCCGCATTTCGCTGAACGCCATCGCCAAAGAGGCGGGGGTAACGCCCGCGATGCTGCACTACTACTTCAGCTCGCGCGAAGCGCTGGTGGAAAAGCTGGTCGAAGAGCGCTTTATGCCGCTACGCAGCGAGATCGGACAAATTTTTGTCGCGCACGGCGACGATCCGGTCACCGCTTTTACGCTGCTTATTGAAACCCTGGCGGCCATGGCGGAGAAAAACGCGTGGTTCGCGCCGCTGTGGATGCAGGAGATCATCGGCGAGATGCCTGTGCTGCGCCAGCATATGCACGCGCGTTTTGGCGATGAGAAGTACCACAAGATGCTGGAGACGGTGCGCCGCTGGCAGAGGGAGGGCAAGCTTAATCCGGCGCTCTCCCCGGAGCTGCTGTTTACCACCCTGATAAGCCTGGTGCTGGTGCCGTTTTCCCGCACCCACACCGATCCGCGGTTGCAATCGGTAGACCGGAAGATGATTGTCAGCCACGCCCTGGCCTTGATAGGCCGGGGGATCGGCGGCTAATTCCCCCGGCTCGCGCTGCGCTTAGCCGGGCTACAGGTTCACAGCCGTCTGCAATCCGGGGAATACAATCCGGTTCACAACCGCCTGCGATCGGGTAGCCCGGATAAGGCGACAGCCGCCATCCGGGGGATTCAATCCGCTTCACAGCCGCCTGCGTTCGGGTAGCCCGGACAGGCGCACAGCGCCGCCTCCGGGAGGGTCTCCTGAGGCCCGGCTTACAATACTTTCGACAAATAGTGGCGCTGCATGCCCACGTGCGGAAAATCCGGCAGCGACATCTGCAGCTGATAGCCCAGCTTCTGATAAAACGGCAGCGCCTGAAAGCTGAACGTATCCACCAGCACGTGGCTGCAGCCGCGCGCCCGCGCCTGGTTTTCCGCTTCATGCATCAGCTCGCTGCCAAGGCCGCTGCCGCGCGAGGCTTCGCTGACCCACAGATAGTCAATACACAGCCAGCTGCCCTTGCGTTTGCCGATCAACCCGCCGCGCATCGCGCCAGCGTCATCGCGTGAATAAACGCCCAGCTCGCCGAACTGAGCCGGGTCCAGAAAGCGCAGATTGTATTCTCGTAGCCCCGCCAGCAGCTCTTCTTGATCGGCGGGATTAATGTTCTCTGTTATTATTAATGTCATTGATTATCTCCATCTTTTATTTTTCACAGACCATTCACCACCCTACTTTCACAAAATATCCTTTTTTTCTCCATTATTTCCTGACTAAATTCCCTGCACTAAATTTTGTGTAAAAAACCTTCCCATCATTCGGTACAGACGTATAATGGGGAAAAATGAGAACGATCATTCTCAAAACCAAAAACCATGGAGAACCCCACAAGTAATGCCCTGTAGCAGGCGTTATCGCTCGGTTCAGAGCCTGTAACCGCCGTCTGATGCCGTATTCGCCGCACGGGAAAATCTCGGAAAAACCGCTTAATCAATAGCGGTATTCACCGAGTTATTTACTGCAAACAGGAATATTTATTTCCCATTGGGTTATTTGTGCTTGCCCGGAGATGCATCATCGCCCGGCCCATCACCCCGCCAGTGAATTTGCGGGGCGGACGTCGTTCATCCTGAGAAAATATAATGAAATATACTTTAGCCCCCATCGCAGCAGCATTATTTCTCCTTAGCGGGTGCGATAATGCGCAAAACGCTTCCCCGCAGCAGATGACGCAGGAAGTGGGTGTCGTTACCCTGCACGGCCAGCCTGTCCCGGTGGTGAGCAGCCTGACCGGACGCACCACCGCCTCGCTTAGCGCCGAAGTGCGCCCGCAGGTCGGCGGGATCGTGCAAAAACGCCTGTTTACCGAGGGCGATATGGTCAAAGCCGGACAGGCGCTGTACCAAATCGACCCGTCAAGCTATCGCGCGACGTTTAACGAAGCCGCCGCATCGCTAAAACAGGCCCAGGCGCTGGTCATCGCCGATTGCCAAAAAGCCCAGCGCTACGCGGTGCTGGTCAAAGATAACGGCGTCTCCCGTCAGGACGCCGATGACGCGATAGCGACATGTAACCAGGATAAGGCCAGCGTCGAGTCGAAAAAAGCGGCGCTGGAAAGCGCGCGCATCAACCTGAACTGGACCACCGTGACCGCACCGATTGCCGGGCGCATCGGGATCTCTTCCGTCACGCCGGGCGCGCTGGTGTCCGCCGATCAGGATACCGCGCTGGCGACGATCCGCGGCCTGGATACGATGTACGTCGATCTCACCCGATCCAGCGTCGATCTGCTGCGCCTGCGTAAGCAAAGCCTGGCAAGCAACAGCGATACCCTTAACGTCACCCTGACTCTTGAAGATGGCAGCACCTACAGCGAAAAAGGTCGCCTGGCGCTGACCGAAGTGGCGGTGGATGAATCGACCGGCTCGGTCACGCTGCGCGCGGTCTTTCCCAATCCGCAGCACGTGCTGCTGCCGGGGATGTTCGTTCGCGCCCGCATAGACGAAGGCATCATGAACGATGCGATCCTCGCCCCGCAGCAGGGCATCACCCGCGATGCCAAAGGCGATGCCACCGCGCTGGTGGTTGACGCTAATAACAAGGTTGAACAGCGCAGCGTGGAAACCGGCGAAACCTACGGCGACAAATGGCTTATCGTCAACGGCCTGAAGAGCGGCGACAGGTTGATTGTCGAAGGAACCGGCAAAGTGGCGCCGGGCCAGCAGGTCAAAGCCGCCGAAGTCAAAAATGACGGAGGCAACGCCTGATGTTCTCCCGTTTCTTCGTGCGACGCCCGGTCTTCGCCTGGGTTATCGCCATTCTGATTATGCTCGCCGGGATTCTGGCTATCCGCACCCTGCCGGTCGCCCAGTATCCTGACGTCGCCCCGCCGGCGATAAAAATCTCCGCCACCTACACCGGGGCCTCTGCGGAAACCCTGGAAAACAGCGTCACCCAGGTTATTGAGCAGCAGCTCACCGGACTGGACAACCTGCTCTACTTTACATCCACCAGCAGCTCCGACGGCTCGGTCAGCATTACCGTCACCTTTGAGCAGGGTACCGATCCGGATACCGCCCAGGTTCAGGTGCAGAACAAAGTGCAGCAGGCGGAATCCCGTCTGCCGAGCGAAGTTCAGCAGTCCGGCGTAACGGTGGAGAAATCGCAGAGCAGCTTCCTGCTGATCCTCGCGGTGTATGACAAAAACAACAAAGCCACCAGTTCCGACATCTCCGACTGGCTGGTCAGCAACATGCAGGATCCGATGGCGCGTATTGAAGGCGTCGGCAGCCTGCAGGTGTTCGGCGCCGAATACGCCATGCGCATCTGGATGGACCCAACCAAACTGGCCTCCTATTCGCTGATGCCATCCGATGTGCAATCGGCCATTGAGGCGCAGAACGTGCAGGTGTCCGCCGGTAAAATCGGCGCGCTACCCGCCTCCAACGCGCAGCAGCTGACCGCCACCGTGCGTGCCCAGTCGCGGCTGCAAACCGTCGCCCAGTTCAAAGAGATTATCGTCAAGAGCAAGAGCGACGGTTCGGTGGTGCACCTGAGCGACGTCGCCCGCGTTGAGATGGGCAGCGAAGATTACACCGCCTCCGCCAATCTCAACGGCCATCCGGCTGCCGGGATAGCGGTGATGATGGCGCCGGGCGCTAACGCCCTGAATACCGCGACGCTGGTGAAAAACAAGATTGCCGAGTTCCAGCGTCAGATGCCTCAGGGTTACGATATCGCCTACCCGAAAGACAGCACCGAGTTCATCAAAATCTCGGTGGAGGATGTAATTCAGACGCTGTTCGAGGCGATTATCCTCGTAGTCTGCGTGATGTATCTGTTCCTGCAAAACTTCCGCGCCACGCTGATCCCGGCGGTGGCGGTTCCGGTCGTGCTGCTGGGCACCTTCGGCGTGCTGGCGCTGTTCGGCTACTCCATCAACACCCTGACGCTGTTTGCGATGGTGCTGGCGATAGGCCTGCTGGTGGATGACGCCATCGTGGTGGTGGAAAACGTCGAGCGTATCATGCGCGACGAGGGGCTGCCCGCCCGCGAAGCCACCGAAAAATCGATGGGCGAAATCTCCGGCGCGCTGATCGCCATTGCCCTGGTGCTCTCGGCAGTGTTCCTGCCGATGGCCTTCTTCGGCGGCTCAACCGGGGTGATTTATCGCCAGTTCTCGGTGACCATTATCTCGGCGATGATGCTCTCCGTGGTAGTCGCCTTAACCTTAACCCCGGCGCTGTGCGGCGCGCTGCTGAGCCATTCTAAACCGCATACCAAAGGCTTCTTCGGCGCCTTTAACCGCCTGTGGGGACGCACCGAGCAGGGCTATCAGCATCGTGTTGTTGGCGGCCTGCGCCGCTCGGCGATGATGATGGGCGCTTTTGTCCTGATTTGCGGCGGCATGGCGCTGGCGATGTGGAAACTGCCGGGCAGCTTCCTGCCGACGGAGGATCAGGGCGAAATCATGGTCCAGTACACGCTGCCCGCCGGGGCGACGGCGGTACGTACCGCCGAGGTTCGCCGCCAGGTCACCGACTGGTTCCTGACGAAAGAGAAAGCCAATACCGACGTGATCTTTACCGTCGACGGCTTTAGCTTTAGCGGCAGCGGACAAAACGCCGGGATGGCCTTCGTGTCGCTGAAAAACTGGTCCGAACGTAAAGGCGAAGAAAATACCGCTCAGGCCATCGCCCTGCGCGCCACCAAAGAGCTCGGCAGCATTCGCGACGCCACCCTGTTCGCCATGACCCCGCCGTCGGTAGATGGCCTGGGGCAGAGCAACGGCTTCACCTTCGAACTGATGGCCAGCGGCGGTACCGATCGCGATAGCCTGATGAAAATGCGCAGCCAGCTGCTGGCCGCGGCGAATCAAAGTACCGAGCTGCAGTCGGTACGCGCCAACGATCTGCCGCAAATGCCGCAGCTGCAGGTGGATATCGATAATAACAAAGCCGTGTCGCTCGGGCTGTCGTTAAGCGATGTCACCGATACCCTTTCCAGCGCCTGGGGGGGGACCTACGTTAACGACTTTATCGATCGCGGTCGCGTGAAGAAGGTCTATATCCAGGGCGAAAGCGACGCCCGCGCCGTGCCGTCCGACCTCGGTAAATGGTTTGTGCGCGGCAGCGACGACAGCATGACGCCGTTCTCCGCCTTCGCCACCACCCGCTGGCAATACGGTCCGGAAAGCCTGGTGCGCTACAACGGTTCCGCCGCCTTTGAAATCCAGGGTGAGAACGCCAGCGGCTTCAGCTCCGGCGCGGCAATGGACAAGATGGAGGCCTTAGCCAATAACCTGCCCGCCGGTACCACCTGGGCGTGGAGCGGCATGTCGCTGCAGGAAAAACTCGCCAGCGGCCAGGCGATGAGCCTCTACGCTATCTCGATTCTGGTGGTCTTCCTGTGCCTCGCGGCGCTGTATGAGAGCTGGTCGGTACCGTTCTCGGTGATCATGGTGATCCCGCTTGGGCTGCTCGGCGCGGCGCTGGCGGCGTGGATGCGCGGTCTGAGCAATGACGTTTACTTCCAGGTGGCGCTATTAACCACCATCGGCCTGTCGTCGAAGAACGCCATTCTGATCGTCGAATTCGCTGAATCGGCGGTGGAAGAGGGCTACTCCCTGTCGCGTGCCGCCATGCGCGCCGCGCAGACCCGTCTACGCCCTATTGTGATGACCTCGCTGGCGTTTATAGCCGGGGTGCTGCCGCTGGCGATCGCCACCGGAGCCGGGGCCAACAGCCGCGTGGCGATCGGTACCGGGATTATCGGCGGCACCCTGACCGCGACGCTGCTGGCGGTGTTCTTCGTGCCGCTGTTCTTTGTGCTGGTGAAACGTTTCTTCACCCGCCATCGTTCTTCTCAGGAGTAAGTTATGTTTCGTTTTACCTTCGTTTTTGTTGCGCTCCTGACGGCGGGCTGCGTCTCTCTCGACCCGCACTATGAACGTCCGGCCGCGCCTGTCCCGGCGACTCTGCCGGGTAGCCACGGCGAGGCAACCGCGGTAGTCAGCGACTGGCAGCAGGTAGTGAATGACGCTCGCCTCAAAAAAGTGGTGAACATCGCCTTGACCAGCAACCGCGACGTGCAGAAAGCGCTGGCCGATATTGAAGCCGCGCGCGCCCAGTTTGGCGAAACCCGCGCCTCGCTGTTTCCGACCCTCGACGCCGAGCTGAGCCATACCCGCAGTAAAACGGTGGCCAGCGGCCTCACCTCGTCAGCGGAAGCCGACGGCGCGGTTTCCAGCTTCGAGCTGGATCTGTTTGGCAAGAACCAAAGCCTGACGCGCGCGGCGCGGGAAACCTGGCTTGCCAGCGAATTCACCGCCCAGAATACGCGTCTGACGATGATCGCCGATCTGACCACCGCGTGGATAACGCTCACCGCGGACAACAGCAATCTGGCGCTGGCGCAGGACACCATGGCCAGCGCGGAGAACTCGCGCCGCATCGTCACCCGCCAGATGGAAGTCGGCACCGCCTCGGCAGGCGACCTGAGCGATGCCGAAAGCGTTTATCAGCAGGCGCGCGCCAGCGTCGCCAGCTACCGCACGCTGGTGGCGCAGGATAAAAACGCGCTCAACCTGCTGGCCGGAGAAACCGTGCCGGATAGCCTGCTGCCCGGCACGCTGGAAAGCCTTGGCGATCGGAGTATCACCCTGGTGCCGGCGGGCGTCTCTTCATCGGTACTACTGCGCCGCCCGGATATCCAGGAAGCGGAGCATAATCTGAAGAGCGCTAACGCCGATATCGGCGCGGCGCGGGCCAATTTCTTCCCGTCCATCTCGCTGACCGCCAGCGCCGGGGTCGGCAGCGACTCGCTCTCGTCGCTGTTCAGCCACGGCATGCAGGTGTGGTCATTCGCGCCGTCCATCAGCCTGCCACTGTTTACCGGCGGCAGCAACCTGGCGCAGCTGCGCTATGCTGAAGCGGAGAAAAAGGGGCTGATCGCCACCTATGAGAAGACGATTCAGAGCGCCTTTAAGGATGTCGCCGACGCGCTGGCGCGCCGGGAAACGCTCAGCGAACAGCTGGACGCGCAGAATAAATACGTCGCGGCGGAGCAGAAATCGTTGAATATCGCGATGAAGAGCTATCAGGCCGGGGTCGGAGATTATCTGTCGGTGCTGACCGCCCAGCGAACGCTGTGGTCGGCGCAGGCCACGCTTATCTCCCTCCAGCAAACGGATCTGGAAAACCGCATTACCCTCTGGCAGTCGCTGGGAGGCGGCGCCAGCTAACGCTTTTGCCGGGCGGCAACGCCCGGTTTGATGACAAGGAGCCCGTTGATATGTCCCGAATTTCCCTCTCCTGGGTCGTGGTTCTCGGTTTGCTCAGCGCCATTGGGCCGCTGTGTACCGACTTCTATCTGCCCGCGCTACCGGAAATCACCCAGCAGCTCAGCGCCACCGGCACGCAGACCCAGCTTTCGCTGACCGCGGCGCTGATTGGCCTCGGCCTTGGACAGCTGTTTTTTGGCCCGCTGAGCGACCGCATTGGCCGTAAAAAGCCGCTGGCGCTCTCCCTGCTGCTGTTTATCTTCTCCTCGGCGATGTGCGCGATAACCTACGATATCCATATGCTGATCGCCTGGCGCTTTCTGCAGGGCTTCGCCGGCGCGGGCGGCTCGGTGCTGTCGCGTTCCATCGCCCGCGACAGGTATCAGGGTACGCTGCTGACCCAGTTTTTCGCCCTGCTGATGACCGTTAACGGCATTGCGCCGGTGCTTTCACCGGTACTCGGCGGCTGGATCATCACCGCCTTCGACTGGCGTATCCTGTTCTGGGCGATGGCGGCGATCGGCGTTGTCTTGCTGCTGCTCAGCCTGACGGTGCTGCACGAAACGCTGCCGGCCAAAAGCGCCGCCTCGGCTACGCGGCAGCAGGCTGATGCGCCGGTGCTGAAAAACCGCCGCTTTATGCGCTACTGCCTGATTCAGGCCTTTATGATGGCCGGGCTGTTTTCGTATATCGGCTCGTCTTCGTTCGTTATCCAGAGCGAATATGCCATGAGCGCGATGCAGTTCAGCCTGCTGTTCGGCCTTAACGGTATCGGGCTGATTATCGCGGCGCTGATCTTTTCCCGCCTGGCGCGCCGCTTCAGCGCCGAAGCCCTGCTGCGCGGCGGCCAGCTGCTGGCGGTGGCGTTTGCCGCCATCACCCTGCTCTTCGCCTGGCTACCGCAGCCGACGCTGGCGCTGGTCGGCCTGTTTTTTACCGTTTCCATGATGAGCGGTATCAGTACCGTTGCCGGCTCGGAAGCGATGAACGCCATTCACGCCCGCCAGTCCGGCACCGCGTCAGCCCTGATGGGCACGCTGATGTTTGTGTTCGGCGGTATTGCCGCGCCGCTGGCCGGTCTCGGCGGCGAAACGATGCTCAAAATGAGCTTCGCGATGACCCTTTGCTATCTGGCCGCGCTGCTGATTGGCCTGAAAAAGCCGCGCCCCATCGCATAACCTCCTCCGGGGTAATAAAATATTCCAATTTTATTACCCCTATTTTTCCCGCCAGTACTGTAATCTCCTATTATTCCTTCAACACCAATCGTGATAACCTTCACAGGAAAGGAATAATTAATTCCTTATACTGCCCGCCACCGTGAATAAAGAGGTTCCTATGAATATCGACCTGAGCAAACTGCTGACCGAGCGCCGCAACGCCAATAGCGCCAACATTGATATCCTCACCACCGAAGAGATGCTGACGGTGATTAACCAGGAAGACCAGCAGGTGGCTCACGCCATCACCCCCTATCTGCCGCAAATTGCCCAGGTGGTGGATAAGGTCGCGGCGGCGCTGCAGGCGGGTGGTCGACTGATTTACATTGGCGCGGGCACTTCCGGGCGTCTGGGGATCCTTGATGCCAGCGAGTGTCCGCCGACCTTCGGCACCCGCCCGGAGCAAGTGGTGGGCATTATCGCGGGCGGCCATAAAGCCATACTGAGCGCCGTAGAGAACGTCGAAGACAACAAAGCGCAAGGGGCGATGGACCTGCAGAACCTGAACTTTAGCAGCCGCGACGTGCTGGTCGGCCTGGCCGCCAGCGGACGCACGCCGTACGTCATCGGCGCGATGGAGTATGCCCACAGCCAGAACGCTTTTGTCGCCATCGTCAGCTGTAACCCGCACGGCGAAATGGCCCAGCTGGCGGACGTCGCCATTACGCCGGTCGTGGGTCCGGAAGTGGTGACCGGCTCAACGCGCCTGAAGGCGGGCACCGCGCAAAAGCTGGTGCTGAATATGATTTCTACCGGGGCGATGATCCGCATCGGCAAGGTCTACAGCAATCTGATGGTGGACGTGGAAGCGACCAACGCCAAGCTTATCGAGCGCCAGGTGTCCATCGTCATGGAAGCGACCGAATGCGATCGCGCAACCGCCCAGAGCGCGCTGGAAGCCTGCGATCGCCACTGCAAAACGGCGATTGTGATGGTGCTGGCTGATTTAAGCGCCGCGGATGCCCAGGCGCTGCTGGCAAAAAATAACGGCTATATCCGCAAGGCGCTGAGCCACTCCTGACCGCTGACTCACGGGTAATCTGCAATGGCAAAAATAAATAAAGAGATGATAGCGCGGATCCTGCAGCACGTTGGCGGAGCCGGGAACGTCGCGCAGGCGGGCAACTGTATGACCCGGCTGCGCCTGACCCTGCGCGATGAATCACGGGCCGATAGCGCCGCCATCCGCCAGATTGACGGCGTAATGGGGGTGATCGTTAGCGATGAACAGTTCCAGGTCGTCCTTGGGCCCGGCAAGGCGCAAAGCGCGGCGGAAATGATGAATGCGTTACTGGAAGAGGCCCCGGCGGATGCGCCATCGCTGGCCGATGTCGCCGCCGAAAAGAAACAGGCGCTGAAGAGCAAGCAAACCAGCGGTATTCAAAAATTCCTCGCGAAATTCGCCACCATCTTCACACCGCTCATTCCCGGCTTTATCGCCGTCGGCCTGCTGTTGGGGTTCGCGACCCTGGCGGAGCAGATATTTGTCCTCGAAAACGCGCATCCGAACGCGACATTGATGGCGCTGATCGGCTACATGAAGGTGTTCAGCAAAGGGATGTTTACCTTCCTGAGCATCCTGATCGGCTATAATGCCCAGAAAGCCTTCGGCGGCTCCGGGGTCAACGGGGCCATCATCGCTGCGCTGTTTGTTCTCGGCTATAACCCGGAAGCCACCAGCGGCTTCTATTCCGGGATTTCCACCTTCTTCGGCCACGGTATTGACCCGCGCGGCAATATTATCGGCGTGCTTATCGCCGCGATTATCGGCGCGTGGGTGGAACGACAGGTACGCCGCATCATGCCTGCCAACCTCGATATGATCCTCACCTCGGCGGTGACGCTGCTGATCATGGGCGCGATCACCTTTACCGTCATTATGCCTATCGGCGGCTGGCTGTTCACCGGGATGTCATGGCTGTTTCTGCACCTTAACGGTAACCCGTTCGGCTCTGCGGTACTGGCCGGCCTGTTCCTGCTGGCGGTGATGTTCGGCGTCCATCAGGGCTTCGTGCCGGTCTATTTCGCGCTGGTGGATGCCCAGGGGTTTAACTCGCTGTTTCCGATTCTGGCCATGGCCGGTGCCGGACAGGTTGGTGCGGCGCTGGCGCTGTTCTGGCGGGCGAAGCACGGTTCTCTGCTGCGCACGCAGATTAAAGGGGCGATTATTCCCGGCTTTCTCGGCATCGGCGAACCGCTGATTTACGGCGTGACGCTACCGCGCATGAAGCCCTTTATCACCGCCTGCCTCGGCGGCGCCTGCGGCGGTTTTTTCCTCGGGCTCATCGCCTGGCTGGGGCTACCGGTCGGCCTGAATACGGTATTTGGCCCGTCCGGGCTGGTGGCGCTGCCGCTGATGACCTCCGGCAGCGGCATCTACGCCGGAATGGCGGTGTATGCCGCCGGGCTGGCGGTCTCTTACCTGTGCGGCTTCGCCCTGACCTGGCTGTTCGGCAGTAAAAACGTTGATTTGAGCTAAGAGGCGCGCACGGCGCATAAAAATTGAATCTTTTTTAACCCGCCGAATGGCGGGTTTATTTATTTCTGTGTAATCTACACGTGTAGATTACACAGGAGATTCCCTATGCCAGCCGCAAAACGCAATAAGCAGAACGTCAGCGTGACACTGGACCCAGGCCTGGTTAAACAGGCTCGTGAGGTCGGCATCAATCTGTCTCTAACGTTGACTAACGCTCTAAAAAGCGAAATCCACAGCCTCGAAATAGCCCGCTGGCAAAAAGAAAATGCCCAGGCAATCGACTACCTCAATAATTTAACTGAGGAAAATGGACTTCTCTCTGATGAATACAGGACGTTCTAAATATGCAGTATTACGTTTATAAGAATACAGGTCGAATTGCTGCGTATCCTTACCTCCTTGATGTACAGAGTGACATTATCGGCAAGCGCAATACTCGGGTCGTGATTCCACTGTTTCCACTGAAAAACTATAAAGGTCCACGCGCCGATCGTTTAACACCGCTTGTCACCGTAGAAGGGGAAGAATACGTCGTGATGACTCACGAACTCGCCAGCATCCCACATCGTGTTCTGGGTGAAGAAGTTTGTAATCTGAATCACCAGCGCGAAGTCGTTAAAGCTTCAATGGATTTTCTTTTCGACGGGATCTAACTCGCTACAAGCTTACGCGTCAGATCGCCAAACCCAACGATCTTCCGCCGCAAGGGGCACGCAAATACTCCGACTACCCTTTCCTGCCCCGCTTCCCGCGCGTGCTCATGCTATGATACTGCTTTCGCGCTATTTTCACCTGAGGGAAAGATGGGCTCCAGCAAAAAAGGGATGCTGAACGTACTGATCGCCGCCGTACTGTGGGGCAGCTCGGGCGTCTGTGCGCAATATATTATGCAGCAAAGCCAGATGTCATCGCCGTTTCTGACCATGACGCGCCTGCTGTTCGCCGGCCTGATCCTTCTGATGCTCTCGTTCTTCCACGGCGATAAGATTTTCCGCGTCCTGCAAAACCGCAAAGACGCCGTCAGTCTGCTGATTTTTTCGCTGTTCGGCGCGCTTACCGTGCAGTACACCTTTCTGATGACTATCGAGCAATCCAACGCCGCCACCGCGACGGTGCTGCAGTTTCTGTCGCCGACGATTATCGTCGCCTGGTTTGCCATCGCCCGCAAAACGCGCCCCAGCCCGCTGGTGCTCGCGGCCATCGCCACCTCGCTGGCGGGCACTTTCCTGCTGGTGACCCACGGCAACCCGACGACGCTGTCGATTTCCCCCACGGCGCTGTTCTGGGGGATTGCTTCGGCGTTTGCCGCCGCTTTTTATACGACTTATCCTTCGACGCTGATTGCCCGCTACGGCACGCTGCCGATTGTCGGCTGGAGCATGCTGCTCGGCGGCGCGATGCTGCTGCCGTTCTACGCCGGACAGGGCAACCATTTTGTGGTGACCGGCGGCCTGCTGCTGGCCTTTTTCTACCTGGTGGTAATCGGCACCTCGCTGACCTTCAGCCTCTATCTGAACGGCGCGCAGAAGATTGGCGGCGCGAAGGCGGGGATCCTCAGCTGCGCGGAGCCGCTGAGTAGCGCCCTGCTCTCCCTGCTGCTGCTCGGCATCACTTTTACTCTCCCGGACTGGCTAGGCACGCTGCTGATTCTCTCGTCGGTGGTGCTGATCGCCATGGATTCGCGGCGGCGGGTTAAAACGGCCTGACGATTATCGGCCAGGAGAGGCTGCGACCGGCGTTTGCAGCCTCTTCAGGTCGTCATCCGTCAGCTCGCAAGCCACCTGCACCAGCTCGCGCTCAAACCCCTGCTCCAGAAGTGAACGGGCAATACGCAACGCTTCTTCTAGTCTACCCTCTTGTTTACCTTCTAACTTGCCCTCCAACTTGCCTTCTTGTCTCCCTTCCTGCCGTAGCCTTTCCGCAATCGTCATGAGTACCTCCTTATGTTGAGGAACGCGCCGCTCGACCTCGTGAAGAAATTCACCAAAATGAGGCGCATCGCCGCACTGCAGCATGTAATTAAACAGCGCTTTCAGCTGGCTGTCATTAGCGCAACCTTTAACCAACAGCTCGGCTAATCGCTCCACCAGGCCAAGTAAATCGCGCTGGCGAATATGCTTTTGAATCAGCTCCAGCAGCGCCACGCGCCGGTGCTGCATAATGTCGTCATCCGGCACCACCGTAATATCCACCAGCGGGAAAGCGGCGGCATAAAGTCGTCGCGCTGTCTGCGTATCAGTAAACTCATCCAGCCAGCAAAGCGAGAAGGGATAGGGGCTTTTCGCGCCGTGATAAAACAGCATCGGCACCACCAGCGGCAACGTTTTATGCCCGGCGTCCAGATGACGCTGCATCGCCGCCAGCGCGTAGCGCATCAGCCTGAAGGCCATATGCGCATCCGGCGTGCTCTGATGTTCAATCACCACATAGATATAGCCGTCGCCGTCGCGGGTTTTCAGCGACCACAGTACGTCGGAGTAGCTGGCGCGCAAATCGGCCTCAATAAAGCTGCCGGACTCCAGCTTGAGCGTTTGCAGATTACACAGCTGGCGCAGCGAAGCGGGCAGATGAATCTCGATAAAATCCCTGGCGCACTCGGGATGCGATAAAAACTGTTTAAAAACCGCATCGTGTGGCGTCGAGGGGGTTCCTTTTTGCGTCATGGTCCGCCATCCCTGAAACGTAATGGCTGGAATATATCCGTCCCAAAAAGCGCAAACACCTGCGCATCAACGGCTTTGCTTGCCGCTACGAAAGATAAATTTCAGCGGCTGAAACAGACTCATTCTTATGGAAACCAGCGCGCAAAATGTTGGTTCAGGAATGCGTCTATAGTTAGAGGAACCCTTTAATAAAAATAAGGATATCCGTAATGAAGAGAATGAGTTTTGCGCTTTCGCTGGCAGCCAGTCTGATGTTCTCCAGCGTGGCGACAGCTGCACCGCTCTCCGGGCTGAAGTTTGAACAGCAAAAGCAGCAGATAGTGAAAGATGTGAGGAGAAATTGCCCTGCCAGCAGCGCGCTGGATGATACGCAGTTTGCTAACCGCGTGCTGGAATCAGCGGAAAATAAGACCGCCGTACAAAGCGCGACGCGGGCGCTGGATAAAAACAACAGCGCCGCTTATCAGAAGGCCATTAGCGGCATTCAGTGCCCAACGCCCTAGCACCGGGCGCGGAGGCGTCGCCATTAGCGGTTCGGAATGATCAAATCTCCGCGCAGCGGGCTGCTAGCGAGCATTTGCGTCTTCTCGGTCAGCCAGTTGACTATCTGGCTGGCCATCGCGTCCATGGAATATTCAATCGCCGGAATCGTCGGAATACCGGGCAGCTGTAACGAGCCCGCCAGGCTGAACACCATGACTTTTTCCGGTACCGCGCGATTAAACGCCTGGAGCTGCGGCACCACCAGCTGCGCCTGCTGCTCGTTGGCAACCAATAACGCATTAAAATTCAGGGTGGTTGCGTTGTTCACCAGCTCCTGAACCGCCACGGACGGCGAATGGCTGTCAAGAAAAACCAGGTTGCGATTGAACGGCAGAAAATTCTTTTCCAGCGCGTGCTTGTAGCCCAGCAGAACCTGGTCAGCAAAGCCGTTAGCCTGAGGATGAATCAGCGCGATCTGCCGCCGCCCCTGGCTTATCAGATAGTTGCAGGCCGTTTCCGCCGCAAAGGCGTGGTCAAACTGAATGCTATTCGTTGCGTCGCTTTCCAGGCAGTCAATCAGCACTACGTCGCGCCGGTCGATATTGAGCGGAAACCGCGCGCCGATGATTAACACATTATCGCAGAGGCCGCAGGTCAACTCTTCCAGCGAATGGAGCACTCTGCCGCGGCTGTTGGCAAAACGCAGCAGCAGGTGCATCTGGTGCTGGCTGAGCTGTTTTTCCAGCGCGTAGAGATAGCTGGTGGTTTGATTAATGTTGTCCTGGGCGCAAATGACGCCGATGCAGCCGGTGGTCTGACTCAGCAAAGATTGCGCGATCATATTCGGCCGGTAGTTAAGCGCTTCCGCCGCCTGCAATACCGCCTGTCGGCTGGCTTCCTTTACGCCGCGCGAACCACTCAACACCCGAGAGACTGTGGCTTTAGACACCCCAGCTAACCGTGATACATCGTTGATTGTAGACATTATTTTCCCCTGACAGGGCCAGTCCGATCCCTGTAAATCCTTAAACCTGAATCGCTTCAATAATAACCAGCGGCAGTATATCCGTTTCCCTTTTTATTTGGAAACCGATTTTCCGTTTCATGGAAAATCGTAGCAAAAACCAGGAAAATTTGTGAGCCAAATCTAATTAACACGTCCTTTGACTGACAGATCTTGACGGTTATCACAGTTCTGTTTTTTATAAATGGAAACCGGTTTCCGTCTGATATCAAATCATCCACGCAATAACTTTTTACATTTTGAGGACGATCGTCGATGTACAAGATTATGCTGTGCTGCTCTGCCGGAATGTCCACCAGCCTGTTGGTCAGAAAGATGGTTGATGCCGCGAAGGAACGTAACCTGCCGGTGCAGATTGACGCCTACGGAGTTTCCGAATTTGACATGCAGTTTCCGCAATACCAGGTGGTGCTTCTTGGACCACAGGTGAAATACATGCTGAAAAACTTAGCTGAGAAAGCCGCTCCCCTGAATATTCCGGTCCAGCCGATTAACGCCATGGATTACGGAATGCAGCGGGGAGACAACGTCCTGGATTATGCCCTGTCGCTGATTGAAGCGCATTAAGAGGTGTGCAAATGAGTTCTCTGTATCAGTCCATGATTGCCGCGATCGAGCAATCAATTACCCCGCTGGCAGGACGTCTTGGGCAGCAGAAATACGTTATCGCGATTCGCGATGGTTTCACTGCCGCATTGCCGTTTATGATCATCGGCTCATTCATGCTGGTATTTATCTTTCCGCCTTTTTCCCCGGATACCACTAACGGTTTCGCCCGCGGCTGGCTGGATTTCTCCCAGCAGTATCGCGAACAGCTGATGCTGCCGTTTAACCTCAGCATGGGCGTGATGACGTTCTTTATTTCGGTGGGGATCGGCGCCAGCCTGGGACGCCAGTTCCAGCTCGACCCGGTGATGTCCGGTCTGCTGGCGTTTATGGCTTTCTTACTGGTTGCCGCGCCGTACGCCGATGGCAAAATCTCCACCCAGTACCTCTCTGGTCAGGGTATTTTTACCGCCTTGATCACCGCCATCTATTCCACTCGCGTTTACGCCTGGCTAAAGCAGAACAACATTACGATTCGCCTGCCGAAAGAAGTGCCGACCGGCGTTGCGCGTTCGTTTGAAATCCTTATCCCGGTGCTGGTGGTGATCGCGACCCTGCATCCGCTGAATCTGTTTATCGAAGCGCAGACCGGTATGATCCTGCCGCAGGCGATTATGCATCTGCTGGAGCCTCTGGTTTCCGCCTCTGACTCCCTGCCGGCGATTCTGCTTTCCGTCCTGATGTGCCAGATCTTCTGGTTCGCCGGGATCCACGGCTCGCTGATCGTGACCGGCATTATGAACCCCTTCTGGATGGCCAACCTGTCGGCGAACCAGGCAGCGCTGGCGGCCGGTGCGGCTCTGCCGCATGTCTATCTGCAGGGTTTCTGGGACCACTACCTGCTGATTGGCGGCGTCGGCTCCACGCTTCCGCTGGCGTTCCTGCTGCTGCGTAGCCGCGTCACCCACCTGCGCACCATTGGCAAAATGGGTATCGTACCGAGCTTCTTTAATATCAATGAACCGATTCTGTTCGGCGCGCCGATTATCATGAACCCGATGATGTTTATCCCGTTCGTCTTTGTGCCGATGATTAACGCCGTTCTGGCTTACGGGGCGACGCGCCTCGGCTGGCTCAGCCAGGTCGTTTCGCTGACGCCGTGGACGACGCCGGCGCCTATCGGCGCATCATGGGCTGCAAACTGGACGCTAAGCCCGGTGGTGATGTGTTTAATTTGCATGGTGATGTCGGCGGTAATCTACCTACCCTTCCTGCGCGCCTATGAACGCTCGTTAATGAAAACTGAAGTTGAAAAAGCAAAAGCCGCAGTGCCGGTTGCCGAAACGGTCAGCCAATAATTAATCTCTATATTTAATATTATATTTAAAATGACGGCATAAATAATGTGGAAAAGGGACTTTCACTGCATTATTTAAAGAATAAAGTTAATGACCTCAGGATCTATCATGATTGAATTAGAAGATGCGGTAATGGAAATTATCGTTAATGCGGGCCAGTCACGCTCATTATGTTTTGAAGCGCTCCATTGCGCCCGCAACGGTAATATAGATGAAGCGCGCTTGCTTCTGAATGAAGCCGATGGCTACGCCCGCCGGGCGCACCAGATGCAGACCCGGCTTATCGAGCAGGACGCTGGCGAAGCGCGCCAGCAGATGACGTTAATTATGGTCCATGCTCAGGATCACTTAATGAATTCACTGCTCGCCCGTGAATTTTCGGAAGAGTTAATTCATTTATACCAGCGTTAATTTATATCAATATTTAGCAACTGTACCCGAACTAAATATACCAGCTTATCCTGGCGGGATAGCTATTATCTAAATATATCCGTCATATTTCAAGCTGCATGTACGTTGGCTGCGCTCGCTTACCCGAATCACTTACCAAAGTAAGCTCATCGGGATTCACTCCCTTGCCGCCTTCCTGCAACTCGAACTATTTAGGATATATATAAATTATTAAAAGCGAGATAATGATGAAAACTGTAAAAATGCTGCCATTAACCATGGCGGTCGTCGCCGCGCTGTGCCCAATTTCCGTATTCGCACAAGAATTTACTCAAGAACAGATCGACGCCATTGTGGCGAAAGCCGTCGATAAAGCCCTGGCCGAACGCCAGGCGAAAATCGACGCCGCGGCTGATAAAAAAGTGGATGTTATCACCAACCCGCAGACCACCGCGGCCACGCCGGATATGGCGATCCCCTTCGGCCTGAAGTTCAGCGGCTACGCCCGCTACGGCGCGCAGTTCCAGACCGGCGATCAGAAGTTTGTCGGCGTGGATGGCTCCTATAACGGCGCTTCGGCGATCGGCCGTTTAGGCAACGAAGGCAACGGCGGCGAATTCCAGATAACCAAAGCCTTCAAGAGCAGTAAAGGCGCTATCTGGGATATCAACGTCATGTTTGACCACTGGAGCGATGAAGTTAACCTGAAAAAAGCCTACGTCGGCGTCACCAACGTGCTGGAGTCTAACCCCAACGCCTATATCTGGGCCGGCCGCGACTTCCATCAGCGCCCGCAACAGGGGATCAACGACTACTTCTGGATGAACCACGACGGCCAGGGCGCCGGGGTGAAGAACTTTGATATCGGCGGCGTGCAGTTTGACGTGGCGGGAGTGTCGCAGGTGGAGTCCTGTAGCCCGGAAGTGATGGCCGACGAGGCCAACCCGTCGCGCATCACCTGTACCGGCGGCTCCGGTACCGGCGATAACGGCCACTACGCCCTGACCACCAAAACCCACAACATCAAGGCCGGGCCGATCGACGTTGAGGTTTACGCCAACTACGGTTTCGATTCGAAAGCGGTGGACAGCGACGAACGTCTCGACGCCTGGCAGGGCGGGCTGGTGCTCAGCCACACCAACGACAGCGGCGTCAATAAAGTGATCCTGCGCTACTCCGATAACTCGGATAACAGCGTCTACAACAAAACCGATGACCTGACCGCGATTTACGCCAGCTTTGAAGGGCTGCATAAATTCACCCAGCAGGCGCAGCTCGAATATCTGCTGGCCTTCCACGACTATGACAACGGCAAGGACAACACCGATAACCGTAAAAACTACGGCGCCATTGTCCGTCCGATGTACTTCTGGAACGATGTGCACTCCACCTGGCTGGAAGCGGGCTACCAGCGCGTCGATTACGACCAGGGTGGCGATAACCACGGCTGGAAGCTGACGCTGTCGCAGAATATCGCCATCGGTATGGGGCCGGAGTTCCGCCCGATGCTGCGCTTCTACGTGACCGGCGGCCAGGTGGATAACAAGCGCACCGCGAAGGTTAACGGCACCAAAGACGAGCAGCTGGATTCGCTGAACGTCGGCGGCATGTTTGAGGCGTGGTTCTAAGAGAGTGAAACCATCCCGGGTCGCGGCGTCAGAGCCCGATCCGGGCTATCAGATCGTAACCTGTAGCCCGGCTAAGCGCAGCGCGAGCCGGGAAGAAGCCGCATCGATATATTCATCCCGGCGCATTCCCCGGGTTGCGGCGTAACGCCTTACCCCGGCTACCACTGGCTTAGGCGGTTTGCAAAAGGAGCCGGAGATTACCTCTGGCTCATCCGGCGGGCGATGCGTTCAAGCTTAATCATCAGCAGCAGCGTGACGCCCACCAGCACGATGGTCAGCGCCGAACCATCGGCAATATTGCCGCGATCGGTCAGGCTAAAAATCGTCACCGGCAGCGTTGTCCAGCCCGGCGGGTAGATCATCACCGTCGCGCCCAGCTCCCCCATCGATAGCGACAGGCTTAACGCCAGTGCCGAAATCATCCATGGCGTCATCAGCGGCAGCGTGACGTGGCGCAGACGATACCACGGCGATGCCCCGAGGCTGGAGGCGACGTTTTCAATATCGGCGGAAATCCGCGCCAGACCGGTGGAAACGTTGCTGAAGGTAAACGCGGAAATCAGCACGAAGTGCGCCGCCAGAACGATCCAAAAGGTGCCGTTCATCTGCAGCGGTCCCTGGCTGAAGGCCACCAGAATGCCAAGACCCACAGAAACGGATGGGATGGCGCTTGGCAGATAGAACATCAGCCCAAGGTATTTTTGCAGCTTCGCACCGTACTGCCGCAGGGACAGCGCAGCCCACATGCCGCACAGCAGAGCGAACAGGCTGGCGCAAAACCCGACCATCAGACTGGAAAAGAGCGCATCCCACGCGGCGCCGCGAAACGCGTTAACAAAGTGTCCGAGGGTAAAGCCGGACGGCAGCAGGCCGTTCCACTGCTGGCTCAGGCTGGACATCAAAATCACCGCCAGCGGCAGGAAGAAAAACCCGGCAAACAGCGTCACCGCCAGCGCTCCCGCCGCCGTACGGCCTTTACGCGACCAAATCAACATCGTTAGCTCCTCACGCCGGTACGCGCGGCGGCCAGCCGATAGAGCATAAACAGCCCCAGCGACAGCAGAATATTAATCAGCGCAATCATGCAGGCGACGCTGTAGTCCGACTCGAGAATAGCCTTGCTGTAGACCATCATCGGTAGAGTATTTACCCCTTTGGCACCGATAAACAGCACGATGCCGAACTCGTTGGTGGTCAACAGCAGACACAGGCTGCCGCCCGCCATTAGCGCCGGCAGCACCGCCGGAAAAATCACCTGGCCGATGACCCGCAGCGGATGCGCGCCGAGGATGCTCGCCGCTTCAAGCTGGCTTTTATCAATCTGCCGCAGCCCGGCCATCAGCGGGCGCATCACCAGAGGGGTGAAGACGGTCATTTCCGCCAGTATGACCCCCTGAATCGAATAGAGAAAATCCACCGGCGGCAGTTCAAAAGCAAACAGCGACATCAGCGTCCCGTTCAGCAGACCGGCGGAGCCGTAAATAAAGGTGAAAGCCAGGGTGATGAGAAAGGTCGGCAGCGCAATAAAGGTATCAATTATCCGGCTAATCAGCTGGCTACCGGGAAACGGGATAAACACCAGAATCAGCCCCAGTACGCTGCCGAGCAGCAGGCAGCCTGATGTCGCGATAACCGCGATTTGCAAGGTATTGAGCAATGCGCTGAGAAAGCGCCGGGACTCCACCACCTGCCAGAAGGTTTCGAGGCCCAGGTGGCCCTCGGTATCGCGCAGCGCCTGTTCGCCGATGAGCAGCAGCGGGTAGAAAAACAGGGTCGCCAGCACCAGCAGCGGCGGCAGCAGCCACAGTAAGGGCCGCAGATGAACAGAGCGACGCGGGAGCGTTAAGATCTGCGACATTATGACACCTCAATCAGGACCGCATCGTTGGGTTCAAAATAGAGCGCCAGCCTGTCGCCCGCACGCGGCAGCGGATTCACGTGGGTCATCACGATACGCACCGCCTCCCCCGCCACGTCGCATAGCAGATGGGTCAAATCGCCCTGCCAGTGCACGGAGGTCAGGATGGCGTTCAGCCGGTTGCTGGTGGCCGATCGCGGCGCGAGACTCATATGCTGCGGGCGAATACACAGCAGCTTATTGTTGCCATGCTGGCCGCCGCGGCTGAACGCGGCGATCAATCCGCCGCCGCAGCTGACGCTGACCAGGCCAGGTCCCGCGGTATCTGTCAGCGCCGTCGCCTGCAGGATATTGGCACGTCCGAGAAACTCAGCGCTAAAACGATTAGGCGGATAGTGGTAAAGCTGATGGGTTTCGCCGTGGGCAATGAGCGAGCCGTCTTTCATGATGCCAATCTTGTCCGCAAGGGTCAGGGCTTCGGTCTGATCGTGGGTGACGTAGAGAATGGTCAGCTCCGGCAGTTCGCGGTGCAGACGGGCAATTTCCTCCACCATGTTGTGACGGATTTGCGCATCCAGCGCCGAGAGCGGCTCATCAAGCAGCAATACCCGCGGACGCACGGCGATGGCGCGGGCAATCGCGACGCGCTGCTGCTGGCCGCCGGAAAGCTGGTGCGGATAGCGGCTGGCGTAATCCGCCATGCCGACGATTTTCAGGGCTTCCTGAACCCGTTCAGCGATCTGCGCTTTGGGCTGCTTCTGCGCCCGCAGGCCGAAGGCGACGTTATCTTCTACCTTCATGTGCGGAAACAGGGCGTAGTTTTGAACCACCATACCAAGGCCGCGTTGATACGGCGGCAGGTGGGTAATATCCGTGTCGCCAAGCAAAATTCGACCACCGGCAGGCTGCACAAAACCGGCTATCGCCCGCAGCACCGTGGTTTTCCCGGATCCCGAAGGGCCGATCAGCGCCAGCACCTCACCGGGTTCAATGGTTAATGTCAGCGGCTTCAGCACCACGTTGCCGTGATAAGAAACGCGCAGCGCGTCGAGAGTAATTCCGGACGTCCCCGCCAGCGACGGGGTGGGGGCAACGGTCGTTTTCATTAACATCACGCTTACTCGCTGTCCGTCACTTTATGCCAGCGGGCAATATCCGCCGACAGCGAAACCGCAACGTCGTCCCAGTTGGGTTCCCAGCTTTTCACGCCGTTAAGCGCCGCTTTCGCCGCTTTAAAGTTAGCGTCTTCCGGCGTCACGTCGCTGCGCACCGGCAGACCCCAGGAGAGCGCGCTGACGCTGGACTGAGCGGATTTATCGAGCAGGAAGTTAATCAGCTTTTTACCGTTTTCGCCGTTCGGACCGTTCTGCACCAGGCCGATGGTATAGGGCAGCGCCAGCGCGCTGCGTTCGCCTTGCGCGTCCGCTGGCCAGAAGATTTGCACATTCGGGTTACGCGCCATCTGCGACAGGTTCATTTGCAGATCGCCGTTAGCGATGTACAGCTCGCCTTTATTGACCAGCGCGGTCAACTTACCGGTGGAAGCAGACGGACCAACGTTATTGGCCTGGAGCTTACCGAGATAATCGAACCCCGCCTCTTTGCTCCCCATGCTGTGAAACGCCTGTAGCATGACCGCCGTACCGTCACCCGCCTGCCCCGGCGTCGAGTACTGCAGTTTGTTCCTGAAGCGGCTATCGAGCAAATCCTGCCAGCTGGCCGGCGCGGTTTTCAGCAGCTTACTGTTATAGATAAAGGTCAGATAGTTATTCACCAGCGGCGAGTAGCGGTCGTGTACGCCCGGGATCCGGGCGCTGTCCTGCGGCTGAAATTCGGCCAACAGCTGTTCTTTCGCGGCACGCTGGATAAACGGCGGCACCGTCACCAGCACATCGGCCTGAGGGTTGGTGCGCTCTTTTGCCAGGCGTTCAACAATCGCCCCGGAACCGCCTTCCACGTACTGCACCTTGATGCCCGTTGCTTTGGTGAAAGCGGCGAACTGGTGCTGGTACCAGCTGTTATCACCATCGTGCAGGCCGTCAGCGGAGTAAACCGTGACGATGCCATCTGCCCAGACCGGAGAGCTGGTCAGCGCGAACAGGGACAGCAGGGCAAGTCGGGAGAGTTTCATCGTATATGCCTCATCGGGTAGTTAGCCATTCTGGTGTAGACCAGATTGTTTTTCACGCTACCCGGGGTTTATGACAAAACGATGAATGAAGTGTGGCGAAAGGATGACGCCGGAGCAGAAGACTCCCTCCCGGAGGCGGCGCTTAACGCGCCTTTCCGGGCTACTCGTCCGCAGCCAGCGGTGAACCCGTAGCCCGGTCAGCGCAGCGCCACCGGGACGCCCGGCGCACACGCATTCAATACCTGGGCTTATCCCGGAGGCGGCGCTTGACGCGCCTGTCCGGGCTACCCGTCCGCAGACGGCGGTGAACCCGTAGCCCGGGTAAGGCGCCAGCCGCAACCCGGGAAAACGCTCGGGCAGGACCAATAAAATCAATGGGTATCGACTTCAATACGCAGGCTGTCGTGGCGCCAGTACTCGATATCGTAATCGAGAATTCGCCCGTGCTGATCGTAGTTGAGGCGGCGCAAGAGCAGCGCCGGCCGCCCTTCCATCACCCCCAGGGCTTCCGCGGCCTGGGGCGGCATTGAGGTGGGCCAGAACGACAGATGCATACTGGTATATATCAGGTCATAGTGGGTCTGATAAATTTCGGTCAGGCTGCCGTTTAAATCATGGCGCAGCAGCTCCGGAACCCTGGCCGGCAGGCAGTGATTTTCACAGTAGCAGATTGCCCGCCCGTCAGCATGGCGCAGTCGGGTGAGCAGGTAGATCTGGTCGAACGGCTGCAGCGCCAGCGGCGCCATAACGTCCAGCGGAACGGCGGCCAGACGCCCATCGAGCAGTACCGTTTTCGGCTCTCGTCCCTGTTCCAGGCACAGCTTGTGGAAGTTGGTATTCTGCGTCGGATCCAACCACAAGCGCTCCGGCGTAACAAACCAGCCGCGGCGGTCGGCGCGATAAATCACGCCGCTGGACTCAAGCTGCGCCAGGCTCTCACGCACCGTAATACGCGTGGTGTTGAACAGCGCGCACAGCTCGCGCTCGGACGGCAGCTTATCGCCGCTCTTCAACGCGCCGTTTTGAATACGCGCCTGAAGCTGCGCCTTGATCAGCAGATACTGTGGCGTCTCGCCAGAGGGTGATTTCATGTTCGCTCGCGGCCAAATTTGATGCGCTCATTATACATAACCAGATGAATTTTTTGTTGCAGCGCTACTTTCCCTTTGACCTTTTCGGGGCACGATCGTCATTATAAAAAGCATCTGGTATAGACCAAATGGTGAAAACAATGACTTCGCGTAATTATCTGCTGCTGACGCCCGGACCGCTAACCACTTCCCGTACGGTAAAAGAGGCGATGCTGTTCGATAGCTGTACCTGGGACGACGACTACAATCTCGGCGTCGTTCAGGTCATTCGCCAACGGCTGGTGGAACTGGCGACGCCCGCTAACGGCTACACCTCAGTGCTGCTGCAAGGCAGCGGCAGCTACGCGGTTGAAGCGGTGCTCGGTAGCGCGATCGGCGCGCAGGGGAAAGTGCTGATTATCAGCAACGGCGCCTACGGCGCGCGCATGATCGAGATGGCGAAACTGATGTGCATTGCGCACCATCCCTACGACTGCGGCGAAGTGGCGCGGCCGGACGCGGCGGCGATCGAACGGATCCTGCAAACCGACCCGGCGATCACCCATATCGCCATGGTGCATAGCGAAACCACGACCGGCATGCTCAACCCGATCGAAGAGGTCGCCGCGCTGGCGAAACGTTACGACAAACGCTACATCGTCGATGCCATGAGCAGCTTCGGCGGCATTCCCATGGACGTCGCCGCCCTGAATATCGATTATCTGATCAGCTCCGCCAACAAATGCATTCAGGGTGTGCCGGGCTTTGCCTTCGTCATTGCCCGGGAGGCGGAACTGGCAAACTGCCAGGGCCGCTCGCGCTCGCTGTCGCTGGATCTGTACGCCCAGTGGCGCTGCATGGAGGATAACCACGGCAAGTGGCGCTTCACCTCACCGACCCATACCGTGCTGGCCTTTGCCCAGGCGCTGAAGGAGCTGGCGGAGGAAGGCGGCGTGCGCGCACGTCATCAGCGTTACAGCACGAACCAGCGGCGTCTGGTGGCGGGAATGCGTACGCTAGGCTTTCAGCCGCTGCTCGACGATAGCCTGCACTCGCCGATCATCACCGCGTTTTACTCCCCGGATGCGCCGCAGTATCGCTTTAAGGATTTCTACCAGCGGCTTAAAGAGCAGGGTTTCGTGATCTATCCGGGCAAGGTGTCGCAAAGCGACTGCTTCCGTATCGGCAACATCGGCGAAGTGTACGACGCCGACATCACCGCCCTGCTGGCGGCCATCAAAAACGCCATGTACTGGCAATGCTAAGGAACCGTCATGAACCGTATTAACGCCGTTATTCTTGATTGGGCAGGCACCACCGTCGACTTTGGCTCCTTCGCGCCGACGCAGATTTTCGTTGAGGCCTTCCGTCAGGCTTTTGCCGTGGAGATTACGCTCGAAGAAGCCAGGGTGCCGATGGGTCTCGGCAAATGGCAGCATATTGAAGCGCTGGGGAAACTGCCCGCCGTGGACGCCCGCTGGCAGGCGAAGTTTGGCCGGGCGATGAACGCTGCCGATATCGACGCGATCTATGCTGCTTTTATGCCGCTGCAGATTGCCAAAGTTGTCGATTTTTCTGCGCCGATCGCCGGGGTTGTCGACACCATTGCCGCGCTGCGCGCCGAAGGCATAAAAATTGGCTCCTGTTCCGGCTATCCGCGTCCGGTGATGGAAAAGCTGGCGCCGGCCGCCGCCGCTCAGGGCTATGCGCCTGACCACTGGGTGGCGACGGACGACCTCGCCGTCGGGGGACGGCCAGGCCCGTGGATGGCGTTACAGAACGTCATTGTCCTCGGCATCGACTCGGTAGCCCACTGCGTCAAGGTTGATGATTCCGCTCCCGGCATTACCGAAGGATTAAACGCCGGAATGTGGAGCGTGGGTCTGGCGGTTTCCGGTAACGAATTCGGCGCCAGCTGGGAGGAATATCAGCAGATGAGCGCCGAAGAGATCGCCGCCCGCCGCGAGCACGCCGCCGGGAAGCTGTACGCCGCCGGGGCGCACTATGTGGTAGATACGCTGGCGGATTTGCCGGGCGTGATTGCCGACATCAACCGTCGTCTGGCGCAGGGCGAACGCCCGTAGTTTTATTGACGATTCGCCTGACTGCGGCCCCATTACACTCGTACTTTCGTCGCCACCAGCAGGCCGGTCAGCAGCATCAACGTACCGGAGAGGACCAGCGGCGAGAGCAGACCAAGGTGATCCAGCGCCACGCCGCCAACCGCGGCGCCGCAGGTGTTGGCCAGCTGGATCACCGCCACCTGAATCGACCCGGCTTTCTCCGCCTGATCGGACAGGGAGCGGGTGATCCACGTTGACCAGCCAACCGGTATCAACGCGAAGGCAAAGCCCCAGATAACGGCAACCGTCGACGCCACGATTTTACTCTCCCCCCACAGTACCAGCACCGCCGCGCTGATGGCCAGCACCACCGGGGCAACCGCCAGCGCCGCTTTCACTGATCTTTTGAGCAGCATCGAAGAGAGCGAGGTGCCGACGAAGCTGGCGATGCCGAAGCTCAACAGCACCAGCGTCAGGCCGTCAACGTCAAAGCCCGCCAGCGTCATATACACCGGGCGAATATAGGTAAAGAAGGCGAACTGGCCGGCGAAGGCCATAAAAATGGCGCACATCCCGGCCATCACGCCGGGGCGCTTTAGCAGGCCGAACATATTTTGCTGCGCCGAGGTCGACTCGCCCGGCAGAGACGGCAGCGCCTTCAGCACCCAAATCGTACAGACCCCCCCCATCACCGCGGCGCCGTTAAAGACGTTACGCCAGCCGATAATCCCACCGAGAAAGCTGCCCAGCGGCGCGGCGATCACCAGCGCTATCGATACCGCGCCAAAAATGACCGACAGGGCTTTGGGCACCACGCGCATCGGCACCAGCCGCATGGTGAGCGACGCCGACATCGCCCAAAAGCCGCCCAGCGCCAGCCCGAGGCAGGCGCGGCCGAGCAGCAATAACGCAAAGCTGTTAGCAAAAGAGACCAGCAGGCAGGAAAGGGTCAGCAGAACCGAAAACAGAATCACCACGTAGCGGCGATCGGTACTGCGGATAATCGAGGTGATAAACAGGCTGGCAAACATCGCCACGAACGCCGTGGTGGTGACCGACTGTCCGGCAACCCCTTCGGAGATGCCTAAATCCTGCGCCATCGGCGTCAGCAGGCTTACCGGCAGGAACTCAACGGTAATCAGGCAGGCCACGCAGAAGGCCACCGCAAAAACCGCCGACCAGTTGGGTCGCGCCGCCTGATGAGCCTGTGGCGTAGAGGCATTCGAAGGAGTCATAAGTTACCTGCATGGTTGAACACGGGGAAGCCGCGCAGTGTAACATTTTAAATGTGACGAATTTAACGTTTTGACAACTTTTCAGGCCTTGCAAAGCACCTGCGTAGCTGTTCGCATAACCGGAAAATCACGTTTTTAGATATTTCAGAACAGTAAGAGGAAGAAATAACATAGCACTTGGTGCTATATTTATGGTTACAGGATGTCAGCCAATGCGTGTTTTTAAAACGAAATGGTTTACCAGGGAAGCCCGGGCCCATGCGATTGATGATGGCGAACTCTGCAAAGCGATTGAAGCCATTCTCCAGGGAAAAGCAGATAACCTTGGTGGCGGCGTTTACAAAAAACGCCTCAATAAAAATCGCGATCGCGCAATTATTCTGGCAAAGGGCGCTGAGCATTGGTTTTACACATTTTTATACGCCAAACAGGATATCGCCAATATCGATAACCGAGAACTCGCGGCGTTCCGTGAGTTAGCCAGGCATTATTCCCTTCTCAGCGAGGAGAAAATGGCGGCATTGGTTAAGAGAAAAGAATTGGTGGAGATTTGTCATGACTGCAAAAACTAAATTCAAAAGCCCCGCCTTTGAAGCTATCCATAGCGCTGCAGCAGGTTTATACAGTGTTGATGCGATCGCGCAGGAGACAATGCGCAGCTTTGATGAAACATGCATCAGCCGCGTAAGCGATTTCCAACCTGGTGAAATTAAGGCTCTACGTGACCAACTCAACGTCAGTCAGCCGGTTTTTGCCCGCTATCTGAACACCAGCGTTTCCACGGTCCAAAAATGGGAAAGCGGGGCAAAACGCCCCGGTGGGCTGGCACTGAAATTACTCACCATCGTGCAAAAACATGGGTTAGAGGTACTGGCATGATGGCTTTGTTGCGATGACTTATGCACCGGTGGCCTCGTCGGCGTGACGTTTAACGAAGCCAACAGTGCACCGGAAAGTGATATCAGTGCAGCCAGTGGACGCCATCCTCCGGTAAAAACAGCGCGTTATAGCGCTCCTGCAAAGTGTGTAGGTCGCTCACTTCCGGCTCCAGCTCGCGAAGAAAACCTTGTGCCAGGCGGATTTGCGCTTCGGTAATCGGCGCCGCGAGGCGGGACTTTTTCATCAACCGATACCAGTAGTGCAGGTTCTGCTCGCTGCCGTCGACGATAGCGACCTGCCAGATCAGCAGCACCTGCGCGGCATTTTGCAAATGCGCTTCATTCGGCCGCTCCAGGTAGCGCAGATACTCGTTGCCGGCGGTTTTTCCCAGCTGATCGATCATCGATTCCAGCGGTACCGGCGTAATGCCTAACCGTTCGCTCAGACGGCGAATCGCACGGCGTGAATCAGAGGTAAGCACCCGAAATCCCACAACAAATACCACTATCAGCGTGGCCAGTCCTAACCAGATCATGCATCCTCTCATTCAATCGCAGCCCCACTATCATAATGGGAAATTGCCCGCTGTCGACTGCCGGAGGTACCAGAATGTGACTTATCGCGACACCGTCTCGCTATCATCAAACCGCCCGGCAAGAGGCATAAAAAAGCCCGGCGCAAAGGCCGGGCAACGTGACTCACACCCAATGACTCAGGCAGTCTGCAACGTTTGCGTCTTTTTCTGACGGCGGATTTTACGTTCTTCAAATACCGCGACGATGGCCATCAGGCAGATGCAGCCAATCGCCGCCGCATCCAGCGCCGCAAAGGTGCCCGCCCAGCCGGTGAGGCCGAAAATCGGCGTACCGTCGGCAATCATCCCGAGGCCCAGCTTGGCGAAGCTGTCGCCGATCAGATAGGCGAAGGTGCCCTTGATCCCGTCGGCAGCGCCAATCGCCTTTTTCGGCACGAAACCTACCGCGGCAACGCCGATCAGCAGCTGCGGGCCAAACACCAGGAAGCCCAGCGCAAACAGCGAGGCGAGATAAACGTACTGGTTACTGGCGTGCTGATAAACCCCCAGCGTGGCGATAATCAGCGCCAGCGCAATGCAGGCCACCAGAGCGCGACGACCGTTTGCCAGATCCGACAGCCAGCCCCACAGCAGCGTGCCGACCAGCGCGCCCACTTCAAACAGGGTAAAGCCCTGAATCGCCACCTCTTTGGAGAGCTTCAGCTCCTGGAAAGCGTAAACGGTGGACCACTGGTCGATACCGATGCGCACCACGTACAGGAAGATGTTGGAGAAGCACAGCAGCCAGATGACTTTGTTCTTCAGTACGTACTCGACGAAGATCTGCCATTTGGTCATGGCGTTTTCTTCCGTCTCTTTATCCTCTTCGCTGATCTCTTCGCCAAACAGCTCTTCGGCGTTACCGAGGCCGTAGGATTCCGGGGAGTCGCTGCCGAAGCGCAGGCCGATAAAACCGACGATCAGCGCGATAATCGACGGGAAGATAAACATCCCGATCACGTGGCCGTCGAACAGGTAGTTGGCGCCAAACAGCGCTACGCCCGCCGCGCCGGCGCCGCCGAGGTTGTGAGAAATATTCCAGAAGCCGAGGAAGGTGCCGCGCTTACGGCGAGGCGTCCACTTGGTAATAGTCGAATAGCTGCATGAGCCGCCGGTGCTCTGGAAAAAGCCGCTCAGAGCGTAGAAGGCGATCATCAGGAACAGGCTGGTCGACCCTGCACCCATGCTGGCGCTGAAGCCAAGCATACAGATGGCCGAAAGGATCAGCATAAACGGTAGAAACTGCTTGGTGTTCTTACCGTCTGCGTAGTAAGAAACCAGCGTTTTACCCACGCCGTAGGTGATTGAGAATCCGAGACCGATCATCCCCAGCTGCGTCATGCTCAACCCGTAGGTGGAGATCATGTCGTTCTGCGCGATGTTAAAGTTTTTGCGGATCAGGTACATGGTCAGATAGCCGATGAAAACCACCAGATACGACTGCATGAACGGTTTGAACCACATTTTGCGCCGCGCTTCGAGCGGCAGGTCCAGGGTTGGCTTACGCACCTGGTTTAAGAAGGCCAGCATGATTGGGTGACTCCTGAGCTGATTTAGTACCTGCGAATGGCAGGCATTGTAAAAATCAGCCGGGAGACTCGCCTGAGACAGCGTCCAGGCGAAACCGGGAAAATTTCTTAGTTTTACGCCCTTCGGCGAAGAAAGGTGAAGTGGGTCACGCTTCTCGCGGCGCCTGGGCGTTTAAAAACGGCAGCAGCAGCAGGGCGGAAATACCGGCGGCAATGGCGATAACCACGAAAAAACCGCTCCAGTGCCAGATTTCCATCACCTGCGCCAGCGGCCAGCCGGAGAGCGATGCGCCAAGATAGGCAAACAGGCCAACAAAGCCGGTTGCCGCCCCCGCCGCCTCTTTGTGCGAGCACTCCGCCGCCGCCATGCCGATCAGCATCTGTGGGCCAAAAACGAAAAAGCCGGTCGTGAAGAAGCAGGCCGCCTGCATCACGTAGCTGGCGAACGGCATCAGCCAGAGGCCGCCCACCGACAGCAAAATACCGGCGGCGAAAATCAGGTTCATCGGCCCGCGGTTGCCGTTAAACAGTTTATCCGAGCCCCAGCCCGCCACCAGCGCGCCGATAAAGCCGCCCACCTCGAACATGGTGACCGCCGAATTCGCCGTGACCAGATCGACGCCGAGCGTTTCCGACATATACAGGTTGCCCCAGTCGTTAATCGCCGCGCGCACCACGTACACCAGCACGTAGCACAGCGAGAGCAGCCAGATATAGGGATTCAGCAGCACGTATTTGGTGAGGATCTCTTTACGGGTCAGGCCAGCCCCTTCCTGCTGCTGGGCAATCTCCAGTTCATCGTGCCGCCAGTCGCCTACGGCGGGCAGCCCTACCGCCTGCGGCCGGTCGCGCAGCCGCCAGCAGAGAAACAGCCCGGCGAGGATCGCCAGCATGCCGGCAATCATCATCCCCGTTCGCCAGCCGTAGTGCAGCGCCGCCGCGCCAACCACCATCGGGATCAGCGCCCCGCCGACGTTATGCGCCGTATTCCACAGCGCCCACCAGCCGCCGCGTTCGGTGCGCGAATACCAGGTCGTCAGCAGACGGGCGCACACCGGCGAGCCCCAGCCCTGGAAGAAGGCGTTCAGCGCCCACAGCAGCGCGAAGGCCCACAGCGAAGTGGAAAAGCCAAACAGAATATTCACCACGCCGGTAGCGACCAGACCAATGCCCATAAAATAGCGGGCGTTAGAGCGGTCGCTGACGATACCGGAGAAAAATTTCGACAGCCCGTAGGTGATGTAGAACAGCGTTGCCAGCAGGCCGATATCGCTGCGCGTCAGCACGTTGCTGGCGAGGATTTCCGGCACGGCGGCGTTAAAGCTTTTACGCGTAAAATAAAACAGCGCATAGCCCAGCCAGATGGTCAGCAGAATATGCCGACGCCAGTAGCGGTAGCGCGCGTCCAGCGCCGGTTTGTCGGTAATCGGCGGAGCCGCGGGCGGGGATTTCAAAAAGGCAAACATCGTCGCTCCTCAGGCGTAGCGCAGCGGCAGGCTGACGCAAACGCGGGTGCCGTGGGTGCAGGAGATGGTTAAGGTGCCGCCCAGCGCGCTGACGCGCTCGCGCATGCCGGTCAGGCCGAAGCCCTGCTGACCGGAGCCCGGCGGCAGGCCGCAGCCGTCGTCCTCCAGCACCAGCATCAGCCGCTGCTCCTGCTGCCAGCCCTGCAGCGTGACGGTGCTGGCGCTGGCGTGTTTGACGATATTATTCAGCCCTTCCTGGCAGACGCGGAACAGGGTGACGCGCTGGTTTTCGCTCAGCAGCGACTCATCAATACGCCACGCCAGATGGCTGACCATACCGCGGTCCTCCAGCTCCATTTCGCGCATCAGCGAACGCACCGCCTGTTCAAGCGTCAGGTCGTCCAGCTGGCGCGGGCGCAGACGGCCCAGCAGGCGGCGTACCGAATCATAGACGCCGAGCGAAAGCTGCTCAATCAGCTGGCCGCTCTGCCTGACGCTGGCGCTGTTGGGCGCCAGACGCTGGACGATCCCCGCCTGAGTACGGATGGCGGTGATGGTCTGGCCGATATCATCGTGCAGCTCGCGGGCCACCTCGCGGCGCACGCTCTCTTCGGTTTCCAGCAGGCGTTCCGCCAGCCGCTGGTTACGCACCAGCTCGTTTTGCAGCGACTGGTTCAGCTCGCGCAGCCGCTGAATGCCGGCGCCCAGCAGCAGGCCCGTCAGGCTTTGCGCCAGCAGCGAAAGCAGCAAATCCACCGGATGATCGTGCCAGCTCTGGCTGGCAATCAGCGCGATGGCGTTCATCAGGGTCGCGATCAGCGCGCCCTGCCAGCCGTAGTGCCAGGCCAGGGCGATAATAGGCAGCGCCAGGCAGAAGGGCGTAAATCGCGAGAGCTCGGCGGGCAGCCCCAGCTGGAGCCAGAGGCTGACGCTGAACAGCAGCAGGTACCAGATAAGATGCCGCCCGCGCCAGTTTACCGGCTGCGAGACCAGCGATGGCCCCAGCGGCCGCCAGACGGTACTGGTAAGGTAGTGCCAGATAACCAGGCAGGTAGGCGCCAGCGTCAGGCCGCCGGTCAGGGTCAGCAGCAGCGCGTTCAGCCCCTCCTTGCCTTCCGGCAGCCACGGCAGCGACTGAAGCAGCGCAGCGGCGATCAGCGCCCCTCCCTGGCGCAGCAGGGTGAGCCAGTCGCGCTGCTGACGATAGCGCGAAATCAGCGCCACCGGCAGCAGGGTCAACAGGCTTCCGGTCATCAATATTATCGGGTGCGCCAGCGCCACTTCCTGCGCCAGCCAGAAGATCAGCAGCCACTCAGCGCCCAGCAGAACCGGCCAGTAGCCGCGCGGACACTGCAGCATCAGGCCAAGACGCAGGCCAAAGGGGAAAAGCAGCACCGCAAGATCGGCACGCTCCACCAGGTGCAGGCTGATGCTCCACAGGCAAAACCACGCGGCGGAAAAGATAAAGCAACAGCCGATAACCGAGAGCAGCCGGGAGAGAAAGGCGTTCATTGCCAGCTATCGAACATGCGGCGCGCCAGCTCGACGTCGTTGCTGACGCCCAGCTTTTCCAGCAGATTGGCGCGATGAACGTGCACGGTTTTTGGCGACAGGCCCAGCTCGGCGGCAATCTCTTTTACCGCCATCCCCTGCGCCAGCTTTTCCGCCACCTCGCGTTCGCGTTTGGTGAGCGGGTCTCGTCGCCCGGCCGCCAGCTTCATGGCGATATCCGGCGTCAGGTAGCAGCCGCCGGCCGCCACGGTGCGGACGGCGGCGATCAGCTCATCCGGGCTGCAGCGCTTGGAGAGAAAGCCGCGCGCGCCGGCGTTCAGCGCCTGCTCCACCAGCGCCGGGCTGTCGTGCACCGACAGCATCACGATCGCCATCCCTTTCGGTAGCTGGCTTAACAGCTCAAGCCCGGAGATATCCGGCATCGAGATATCGCAGATACAGACCTGCACGCCGCGGCCGGGCAGCCCCGCCAGCGCTTCGCGCCCGGAACCGAATTCGGCGACGACCTGAAAATCGGCTTCCAGCCCCAGCAGCTGGGCAAAGCCGGAGCGGACGATAAGATGATCGTCAATAAGGGCGATTGTGGTCATGGCGATTCCTGGGGAGGATAAAAAACGCGCTTACCTTAACGGTATAAACGTCATCCTTCAAGCTGCCTCTGTTCCCCCCAGTCACTGACTTCAGTCAGCTCCCGGGGGATTCTCAGAGTTGCCGCCCTGATGCGGCTTGAGTGATTTTGTTTATCGCGCGCCGCGGATCAAGCCGCGAGCGATTATTCGAAGAACACCGCGATTTTGCTGAACATGGAGGGATCGGACTGATTGCGCACCACCTTCTCAACGTCTTCCAGCTTTTCGATCTGGCTAATCATCTGCCCGAGGCGCTGATCGTCGTTGACCAGTAGCCAGATGCGGCTCTGGTTGCTGTCCGGGATCGGCAGACAAAGAATGCCTTCCACGTTAAATGCGCGGCGGGCAAACAGGCCGCAAACGTGGGTCATCACGCCAGGGTGGTTGCGCACGGTGAGCTGTAGAATAACGTTTTCATGAGTCGCTTGTTGCATGGCTTATTCCCCCACCATTTCAGTATTGGCCGCACCCGGCGGTACCATCGGATACACTTTTTCTTCGGCATCGATACGCACGTGGATCAGCGCCGGACCCGGGCGGTCGATAATCGCCTGCAGCGCCGCCTGCGGATCGGCTTCGTTATTTAAATCACAGGTTTGCAGACCAAAACCGGCGGCGATCTGCATAAAGTTGACCATGCCAGGATAGGTCGCGGCGAACACGCCCTGCTTATAGAACAGGCTCTGCTGCTGGTGAACCAGCCCCAGCGCTTCGTTATTCATCAGGATGATTTTTACGTCCAGCTGATTTTCCGCCGCGGTAGCCATTTCCTGAATGTTCATCATCAGGCTGCCGTCGCCGGAGAAGCAGATGACCTTGCGCTGCGGGTTAGCCAGCGCCGCGCCTACCGCGGCAGGCAGACCAAAGCCCATGGTGCCGAGGCCGCCGGAGGTCAGCCACTGGCGCGGACGGTTGAGCGGATACGCCTGTGCGACCCACATCTGGTGCTGGCCGACGTCGGTAGTCACGATTGCCTCATCGTCAACGCAGGCGGCAACGGCGTTAATCAGGCCATAGTGGGTAAGCGGGTCTTGCTCCTGCGGAATGGTGCAGGGGAACTCCCGCTGCAGATCGGCCACCAGCTGCAGCCATTCGCTGCGCGGCTGCGCCTCGACCTGCGGGATCAGCTGCGCCAGCACTTCGCCAACATCGCCCTGAATCGCCACGTGAGGCTGTTTGATTTTACCCAGCTCAGAGCGGTCGATATCAACGTGGATAATTTTCGCGTTCGGGCAGAACTGCTCGGTTTTACCAATCGCCCGGTCATCAAAACGGGCGCCTAAAACAACCAATAAATCAGCCTCTTGCAAAATAAAATTGGTGCTGCGCGCGCCGTGCATCCCCAGCATGCCCAGCGACAGCGGATGCGCTTTCGGCAGCATCCCCAGCGCCATCAGGGTCTGGGTGGTTGGCAGGTTGGCTTTTTCCGCCAGTTGCCGAATGGGCTCAGGCGCGTTGATCACCCCACCGCCCAGATAGAGCACCGGACGCTGCGCGGCGTTAATCATCGCCGCCGCTTCACGCACGCTGGCGCTATCGAACGTCGGAGGCGCCGTACGGGCGCCGGGTTCCGGCAGGGCGTCAAGCTCAATGGTCGCGGCCTGAACATCCTTAGGAATATCTATCCACACCGGCCCTGGTCGCCCGGACTGCGCGATGCGAAACGCGTCGCTTATCACCTGCGGCAGCTCAGCAATGTTGCGTACCAGATAGTTATGTTTCGTGATGGGGATAGAGATACCGTAGGTGTCGACTTCCTGGAAAGCGTCGGTGCCGATCATTGAGGCCGGAACCTGGCCGGTAATGCACACCAGCGGAATCGAATCCAGACGGGCGTCGGCGATAGCGGTGATCAGGTTAGTGGCTCCCGGGCCGCTACAGGCCATACACACCGCCGGTTTGCCCTCGGTGCGCGCCATGCCCTGGGCAATAAACCCCGCGCCCTGCTCGTGACGCGCCAGAATATGGCGGATCTGCGTGCTTTGGCTTAACGCATCGTAAATGGGAAGGATGGAGCCGCCCGGAATGCCGCTGAGCGTGGTGATCCCCTGACGCTCCAGTAAATGAACGACTAACTGTGCGCCAGTGAAGCGCATTTTTTGTGATGTTGTGCCCGAACTTGCCATGCTCCAGTCCTTTTATTCTGGGCCGACTTACCGGGGGGCATGAAACGAAAAACCCCGCTCGGTTTGCGCCGGCGGGGTTTGGAATTCGTGTTGTTCCGGACCCTACGGCGCGTTGCCGACGACGACCACCACAGACACGACGACCACCGCGGCAGGCGCGGTTAGTAGTAGGGTCGAAGTCAGCGTGGTAGCGTTCATGAGGGACCTGTTGTCTCAAAAAAGGGAATGAATTTATACAAACACAGCTTTTGTCATTTCACAATGGATTTATTTTCAACCAGGAGAAACTGCGCGGAAGATCACATTAATTTGCGGCGGGATAAAAACAAAAAACCCCGCCGCGGCGAGGTTTTCTGTTCGGTGTTTTTACGGTTGGTAGCCGCAAGCACACTGTATTACGTCAACGAAAAAAGTATACGCGATCGGGGAAGAAGGCGCAATTTTCACGATGGTTTTTGCTGATTTAGAGTATGGATCGCGTATACAAATTTGTCCAAAAAATACTGTTCATATATACAGTATTCATTCTATACTGAGGGGGTACGCAGGGGGAATCTGGGGCCGCACTTTTACCGGCGCAAAAAAGTCCTGGCTGAAACGGGTGGTGCCGTCAGCGCCTTAACCCCAGAAGAGCACACTGTGTTACGTCAACAAATACCCCGAATTATTGAGTCCGCCACCGGCAGGTGGCGCCTGAATATGACGGGTATACCCTGGCTGGCAACAGGCGGCGGAAAGGTACGCCAGCCGGTTGTGCTCCTGAACCAGAGGAGACGCGTATGGGCGGAGTGGATATCGTTGTTCTGATCCTGAAACTCATGGTTGCCGTTTTGCAACTACTTGATGCAGTCCTGAAGCAGTTCCGCTGATTCAGGTTCAAGTCGCACCTGAGAGGGGCGGGAAACCGCCCCTCTACAGGCTAACCTGACGGAGAAAAATTATGGCACCGTTGTTGATCGCCGCTATCACCCCGGACGAACCCGGTTTTTCGGCACTCCGCGCCGAAAGCCTGGCGCAAAACCTGAACATGCTGCGTCGCCTGGCGGAGAACTGGCAGAACGGGGAAAACCGTTTTAACGCGCCGGGAGAAAAGCTGCTGGGGGCTTTTGCGCACGGGCAGCTGGTCGGCGTGTGCGGGCTTAACATCGATCCTTTTAGCCAGCAGCCGCGGGCCGGTCGCATCCGCCATTTGTATATCGCCGAGCGCCATCGTCGGCAGGGGATCGGGCATCAGCTGCTGGTCTCGGTTATCACCCACTCCGGCAGCAGCTTTGATTTTCTCAACACCCATGCGCCGTCAACGGCCTGGTCATTTTATGAAAATCTGGGATTTCGCCCGATATATGATGAACCCCGGGTCACCCATCGTCTGTTCTGTTCGCTCTAGCCGCCGCTGGCTGCTGAAGAGTGCGCATGTTACAGTCCGTTGACGATTTATTCCCCAGCGCCAGGCCGCAATGACCATTACCGTATTCTGTATTTTGCTGTTCGCCGCCCTGCTTCACGCCAGCTGGAACGCTATCGTTAAAGCCAGCGGCGATAAAATGTACGCAGCGGTAGGCGTTAGCGGCTCTGCCTCGCTCATCGCCCTGGTTCTGCTCCCTTTTGCCCCCCAACCCTCGCTCGCCAGCGTGCCGTTTCTCGCCGTCTCCTGCGCGCTACAGGTGGTGTATACGGTGCTGGTGGCAAAAACCTATCAGGTCTCGGATATGAGCCAGACCTATCCGCTGATGCGCGGGACCGCCCCGCTACTGGTGGCGATAATCAGCGTCGCCTTTCTTGGCGACACTCTCTCCCCGCTGGCGTGGCTGGGCATCGGCGTCATCTGCCTGGCGATTCTGGCGATAGCCTTTAACGGGCGCGCCAGTTCGAGCCGGGGTATCGTACTGGCGCTGATCAACGCCTGCTTCATTGCGGGCTACACGCTGGTTGACGGAACCGGGGTGCGGCTTTCAGAAACCGCGCTGGGCTATACCCTGTGGACCTTTTTTATGAACGGCTTCTGTCTGCTGGGCTGGGCGATGATTGCCCGGCGCCCGCAGGCCAGCCGCTATTTACGCCAGCACTGGAAGAAAGGCATGGTCGGCGGCGTCGGTACCATGGGCTCCTATGGCCTGGCGCTGTGGGCAATGACCCAGGCGCCGCTGGCGGTGGTGGCCGCCCTGCGCGAAACCTCGATTCTTTTTGGCGCGGTTATCGCGTTTATCCTGTTGAAAGAGAAGGTAGTTCCATTGCGCATCGCCGCCGCCTGCGGCATTGCCGCCGGGGCGATTCTGCTGCGGCTGTCGTAATCCACACATGGCAACATTAGTTGCCGACTTTCGTTTACAAAACCTGCCTGAGCATCCCCGACAATCCCCCCTTACAGGGTTGTTCTGTCATTTTTATGTGGTAGATTCCTCCATCATTTAGCGGGTGTGCCAGTCACATATTCTTCATCTCCAACTTTATACAAAGTATTCATCGACATGAAACGGCATAAGAACTTCAATTTGTTGTTGATGCTGGTGCTGCTGGTGGCCGTAGGCCAGATGGCGCAGACCATTTATATTCCGGCGATTGCCGATATGGCGATAGCGCTCAACGTTCGCGAAGGCGCGGTGCAGAGCGTGATGGCCGCTTATCTGCTGACCTACGGCGTCTCGCAGCTTTTCTACGGCCCGCTCTCCGATCGCGTTGGCCGCCGCCCGGTGATACTGGTGGGAATGTCCATTTTTATGCTGGCGACGCTGGTTGCCATTACCACCCATAGCCTGCCGGTGCTGATTGCCGCCAGCGCAATGCAGGGGATGGGTACCGGCGTCGGCGGCGTGATGGCGCGAACCCTGCCGCGCGATCTGTATGAAGGGGCGCAGCTCAGGCACGCCAATAGCCTGCTGAATATGGGGATTCTGGTTAGCCCGCTGCTCGCGCCGCTGATTGGCGGCATTCTCGATACCTTATGGAACTGGCGGGCCTGCTTCGTATTTCTGCTGGTACTTTGCGCCGGCGTCACCTTCAGCATGGCGCGCTGGATGCCGGAAACCCGACCCACCGGCGCGCCGCGTACCCGGCTCATCACCAACTATAAAACGCTGTTCGGTACCGGCGCATTCAACTGCTATCTGCTGATGCTGATCGGCGGCCTGGCGGGCATTGCCGTGTTCGAAGCCTGTTCCGGCGTGCTGATGGGCGCGGTACTGGGTCTGAGCAGTATGTCGGTCAGCATTCTGTTTATTCTGCCGATCCCGGCGGCGTTCTTTGGCGCCTGGTTTGCCGGCCGGCCGAACAAACGCTTCCCGACGCTGATGTGGCAGTCGGTGATTTGCTGCCTGCTGGCGGGGGTGCTGATGTGGATCCCTGGCCTGCTGGGCGTGATGACCGTCTGGACCCTGCTGGTTCCCGCCGCGCTATTCTTTTTTGGCGCGGGGATGCTGTTTCCGCTGGCGACCAGCGGCGCGATGGAGCCCTTCCCGTTCCTCGCCGGCACCGCCGGGGCGCTGGTGGGCGGGCTGCAGAATATCGGTTCCGGCGTGCTGGCGTGGCTGTCGGCGATGATGCCGCAAACCGGTCAGGGCAGCCTCGGCCTGCTGATGATGCTGATGGGATTGCTGATTCTGCTGTGCTGGCTGCCGCTGGCGTCGCGCTTTCATCAACACCAGCAGCCGGTTTAAGGCTTCATTGCGGGTTCCCCGGGTCGCGACGCGGGGCGTCTTACCCGGGCTACAAAATGACGGACGCCGATGAACCCGTAGCCCGGCTAAGCGCAGCGCAAGCCGGGAAGCGGTGGCGAATTATCAGCCCCGGCATATTTCCCGGAGGCGGCGCCTGACGCGCCTGTCCGGGCTACCGGCCCGCAAACGGAGGTAAACCCGTAGCCCGGTCAGCGCAGCGCCACCGGGATGAAACTAAGCCGGTCATCATAATTGCGCCTGACTCTGCAGCCAGTGGATAAAGGCGTCAATTTTCGGCCACTGACGGCCCGGCAGGGTCGTCACGTAGTAGTGCTGATGGCACTTCAGGGTCATCTCGCCGAACGGTGCGATCAGCTCGCCGCTCTCCAGGCGCTTTTGCACCAGCCGCTTACGCCCCATCGCCACGCCAACGTGATTCATCGCGGCAATCACCGCTAAATCCGAACGATCGAAGCCAATACCCGACGATTGCGGCAAATCTACGCAAAATGTCTGCGCCCAGCTGAACCACTCATCGGTGCCGGAATCGTTGCTCCACGCCTGACGATCGTGCAGCAGCGTACAGTGACGAAGATTGCCGGGGTTCTGCTGTAGCTGATGCTGGCGCGCGTAATCCGCCGTGCAGACCGGTACGATGGCCTCATCCATCAGAAAATGGTGGCTCAGCTGCGAGGAAGGCGCATCATCGAAGTAGATTGCCAGATCGATGCCCGCGCGCTGCATATTGACGTTATCGTTGCCGGTCAGCACGGTAAGCGAGATCGACGGATAGCGGCGGGTAAAATCACCGAGCGCGGGAACCAGCCAGCACTGGGCGATGGACGGGCGCGAATAGACCGTTAACGTCCCCGACAGCTCCTGGTTTTTAATATCCAGAATTTCCTGGTTCAGGCTATCCAGCGAGGACTTCAGCGCCCAGAACACCCGCTTACCTTCATGCGTCAGCTCTACTTTGCGGTGCGAGCGCACAAACAGCTGGATCCCCAGCTCTTCTTCCAGCTGATTGATACGGTGGCTCACCGCGCTGGGCGTCAGCGACAGCTCCTCCGCCGCCAGCGCAAACGACTCATGCCGGGCGGCGACTTCAAAGGTATACAGCTTCGATAGCTGCCAGCCGTTAAGCAGGCGAGTGCCTAACTCTTTTAGCGTCTCCATCTCTTACTCCTTCACTATTCCCCGCCGAGTGTAAGAAATTTTTCGCGCCAGCTGCGCGTTAAAGATGAATAAAAGTGATGCATAGCACACATAACAGACAATTTTAGAGCAAAATCACCTTTTTGATTCAATCTGATTCACCTGAAGAGCCATTTATATCGTTTGTCAGCGCGTGCCGTTTTTCTGTTCAATACCCATAGATTATTCACAGGCGAGGTGGGGTATGGAATCTCAGATCTGGGTTGTGAGCACGCTGCTGATCAGCATCGTGTTGATTGTATTAACTATCGTCAAACTGAAGTTTCACCCGTTTCTGGCGCTACTGCTGGCAAGCTTTTTCGTCGGCGCCATGATGGGCATGAGCCCGCTGGATATGGTTAACGCCATTGAGAGCGGGATTGGCGGCACGCTGGGCTTCCTTGCGGCGGTGATTGGGCTGGGGACGATTCTCGGCAAAATGATGGAGGTCTCCGGCGCAGCGGAACGTATCGGCCTGACGCTCCAGCGCTGCCGCTGGCTGTCCGCCGACGTCATTATGGTGCTGGTGGGCCTGATTTGCGGGATCACCCTGTTCGTTGAAGTGGGCGTGGTGCTGCTGATTCCGCTGGCATTTTCCATTGCCAAAAAGACCAACACGTCGCTGCTGAAGCTGGCCATCCCGCTGTGTACGGCGCTGATGGCGGTGCACTGCGTGGTGCCGCCGCATCCGGCTGCGCTGTTCGTCGCCAACAAGCTGGGCGCGGATATCGGAACGGTGATCGTTTACGGTCTGCTGGTGGGCCTGCTGGCTTCGCTGGTCGGCGGCCCGCTGTTCCTGCGGCTGCTCGGCAACCGCCTGCCGTTTAAAGCGGTGCCGGCTGAGTTTGCCAACCTCGAAGTACGCAAAGAAGAGACCCTGCCGTCGCTGGGCGCCACGCTGTTTACGGTGCTGCTGCCGATCGGCCTGATGCTGGTAAAAACCATCGCCGAACTGAATATGACCAAAGGCGGCACGCTGTATATGCTGCTGGAGTTTATCGGCAACCCGATCACCGCCATGTTTATCGCCGTCTTTGTGGCCTACTACGTGCTGGGCATCCGCCAGAATATGGGCATGAGCACCCTGCTGACGCATACGGAAAACTGTTTCGGTTCTATCGCCAATATCCTGCTGATTATCGGCGCAGGCGGGGCCTTTAACGCCATTCTGAAGACCAGCGGCCTGGCCGATACGTTGGCGGTGATTCTGTCGAACCTCGATATGCACCCGATTCTGCTGGCCTGGCTGGTGGCGCTGATTCTGCATGCCGCCGTCGGTTCCGCCACCGTCGCCATGATGGGCGCAACCGCCATCGTCGCGCCGATGCTGCCGCTCTATCCCGGCGTGAGCCCGGAAATCATCGCTATCGCCATCGGCTCCGGCGCGATTGGCTGCACTATCGTGACGGATTCCCTGTTCTGGCTGGTTAAGCAGTACTGCGGCGCAAGCCTTAACGAAACGTTCAAATACTATACCACGGCGACCTTTATCGCTTCGCTGCTTGCACTGGCCGGTACATTCCTGCTTTCTTTCATCATCTGAGCGCAAAGAGACGTAATATGAAAAACGCTGACATGACCACTTTACTCGCCCAGTTTCCTCTGCTGGAGGAGCTGATAGCCCTGAAAGAAACCACCTGGTTTAACCCGTCAACGACGTCGCTGGCGGAAGGGTTACCCTATGTTGGCCTGACGACAGAAGACGTTCAGGACGCCCACGCCCGCCTCGATCGCTTTGCGCCCTATCTGGCGGAAGCCTTTCCGGAAACCGCCGCCACCGGCGGTATTATCGAATCCGAGCTGGTGGCCATCCCGGCAATGAAGGCCCGGCTGGAAAAAACCTTTCGTCAGCCCATTGCTGGCGATCTGCTGCTGAAGAAAGACAGCCACCTGCCGATTTCCGGCTCGATTAAGGCCCGCGGCGGCATTTATGAAGTCCTGACCCACGCGGAAAAACTGGCGATCGACGCGGGATTGTTAAACACAGCCGACGACTACCGCAAGCTGCTGACCCCCGAGTTCAGGACGTTCTTCAGCCAGTACAGCATCGCCGTTGGCTCCACCGGCAACCTGGGGATGTCGATTGGCATAATGAGCGCGCGCATCGGTTTCAAGGTGACGGTCCATATGTCCGCCGACGCCAGAGCGTGGAAAAAGGCCAAACTGCGCAGCCACGGCGTGACGGTGGTGGAGTATGAAGAGGATTACGGCGTGGCGGTTGAGCAGGGGCGTAAAGCCGCCGAGTCCGACCTGAACTGCTTCTTTATCGATGATGAGAACTCGCGCACCCTGTTCCTCGGCTACTCCGTGGCCGGCGAACGGCTAAAAGCGCAGTTTGCCCGCGAAGGGCGCGTGGTGGACGCCAGTCATCCGCTGTTTGTTTATCTGCCGTGCGGCGTTGGCGGCGGCCCCGGCGGCGTGGCGTTTGGCCTGAAGCTGGCGTTTGGCGATAACGTCCACTGCTTCTTCGCCGAACCGACCCACTCCCCTTGCATGCTGCTGGGGGTTTATACCGGCCTGCATGACCAGATTTCGGTTCAGGATCTGGGAATTGATAATCTGACCGCCGCGGACGGTCTGGCGGTAGGCCGCGCTTCCGGTTTCGTTGGCAGGGCAATGGAGCGCCTGCTGGATGGGTTCTACTCTCTCGATGACCAGACAATGTACGACATGCTGGGTTGGTTAGCCGAGGAAGAAGGTATTCGCCTGGAGCCGTCCGCGCTGGCCGGCATGGCCGGGCCGCAGCGGGTCTGCGCCAGCCAGGCGTATCAGCAGATGCACGGTTTCACCGCCGGGCAGATGCGCAATGCGACCCACCTTGTGTGGGCAACCGGCGGCGGCATGGTGCCGGAAGAGGAGATGGCGCAGTATCTGGCAAAAGGACGGTAAACCTCCCGTCAGGTCAACGCGATGGCGACGAAGCTTCTTTCGTCGCCATTTTTTAGCGCAGCAGATGCATAAGCTCAACCGGCGAACGGTGCTGATTGAGTAGATCGCGCAGAACGCGCATATAGGGGGCGCTCCAGCTATAAAACTGCCGGTAACCCTCGCATAGCGCATTGGAGCCATCCTCCAGACGCAGCTGCGGGCAGCCCCCACCGCATAATCTTAGCCAGGCGCAGCCCGCGCAGGCTGGCCCCGGCGGATTGTTGGCATACTGCACCGACTCGCCGCGCCAGGCGCGCAGCGTGGCCTCAAACAGCGGCACGACGATGCGGTTAGCATCTTCTTTAACCCAAATCGCAAACACCGCGCAGAGGAAATCCCCCCACAGCCGGGCGTCGGAAGGTTGCAGATGGGGAATAAACTTGATGGCCACGGCTCCCTGAGCGCTCAGCTGATGGTAGACACGCTCGGGGCGTTGGCACGCCTGACGATCGATAATGACTTCCTGTACCGGAAGATCGCTCGCCAGCGATTTGCAGTTACCGCAGTGCCGATCGTCACCGTAATCGGCCTGACATCCTGTCATGTCATATCCTTAATAAACAAAATCACCTGTCGTATATGGGTTACAGCAAACAACAATGACAGGGAAAGTACTGCGAATGCGATCAAAAATTTGTCACGAACCGCCTGCGGCTGAGCAAAATCGCTTTGCTCAACGTTCATCAGATTGCGGCTGCGGGTATAGCGCCAGAGGATGAGGGCGGCGAACGGCAATATGCACAGCGAAATCCAGAATGCGATCCCCGCCTGATGCCAGTGGTGCTTAATCGCCAGCGCCAGCAGCGCGCCATAGCCTAAAAGGGTGCGAAACCAGGCCAGCGACGTACGCTCCGGCTGCAGGCCCGGATCGCTCTCGCGACGCGCCCGGCGATTATCCGGCATAGAGCACCAGCGCCATCACCACCACGATGACGAGGGTCAGCAGAATACTGATCAGCAGCAGCGTGCGGGTGTAGGGAAGATCCTGTTTCAGCCGCATCGCCTTTTCGTTGCTCAGCCAGCGTATATAGCCGTAAATCGCCAGACCGCCGGCAAACAGGCACAGCAGCAGCGCCAGAATTTCGCGAATCAGCGGCGTAGCGAAATCCGGCGCCAGCTGGTCCAGGCCGACGCCACCGGCTAAAAAGCCAAGCGAAGTGCGGATCCACGCCAGAAAGGTACGTTCATTCGCCAGCGAGAAGCGGTAATCCGGCGCTTCACCAAGGCGGGATATTTTCATCATGACTCCTTGATGGATTCCCGGTTGCGTAAAATACCGCCGATTCTACCTGACTGCCAAAGCGGAGGGCATTAATAATCGCCCCGTTTCAGAGGAAGCTCAGGCCTGATAACCGTATAAAGTCGAGCTATCAGGCCGATAAATGAATAACCGGCACCCTGTGGCTGCCGGTCAGCAGGATTAATGCAGTTCCGGCCAGTACGCTTTATTGGCCGCAATCAGGTCATCAAGAATCGCTTTCGCAACGGATGCGCTCGGCACGGTTTTCGACAGCGCAATGGCCTGCCACAGCTTGTGATAAGAGCGCTGTTCCCAGGCATCCACCACCAGTTTTTCCACCGCAACCTGCTGGCTCATCATCCCTTTCTGGAAGTGGGGAATATCGCCTACCGTCAACGGCTCCGGTCCGTTGTGGCCAACCAGGCACGGAATTTCCACCATCGCATCGGCGTCAAAGTTATGAATCGCCCCGTTGTTCGGCACAATCAGCAGCATGCGTTCCTGAGTATTAAAGGCAATCGCCGCCGCCAGATCGACGATGTAGGACGCGTGTTCGTCAATTTCCAGATCGCCTGCGGACGAGTGGCCCGCGGCAATAATGGCCCGGCAGGCGCTAAAGACGTTTTTCTCACGGTGATCCATCACCTCGTTGGCGCGGGTGCGTTCCGGATTGGAGTGCGCCACGACGTAGTCCGGGAACAGATAATACTTAAGGTAAGTATTCGGCATCGTATCCGGATCCAGCGCCTGCACGTCCTTCGCCTTGGCGAAGGTGTCGTTCCAGCTCGCCTCGGTATGGGGATCGTTTGATGGCGGAACATAGCCGAATTTCGCCACATGTTCGCGCAGTTTCGGCATCAGATCGTTACCCTGCAGATCTTCAATCGAGGTCCACCAGCCGAAGTGGTTCAGCCCATAGTAGCGCACGCGCATCTGCTTGCGGTCCTTGAGGCCGACGATTTGCGCCATCCGCCCTTCGATACCGATCGGCATATCGCAAATGTTGAGAATTCTGGCGTTCGGACGCAGGCGACGGGTCGCTTCCGCCACAATGGCCGCCGGGTTGGAGTAGTTCAGCATCCAGGCGTTCGGCGAATATTTTTCCATATAGTCCACCAGCTCCAGGACGCCGCCGATGGAGCGCATACCGTAGGCGATACCGCCAGGGCCGCAGGTTTCCTGCCCCAGCACGCCGTGGCGCAGCGGAATTTTTTCATCTTTTTCACGCATCGGGTATTTACCCACGCGGATATGCGCCATCACGAAATCAACGTCGGTAAAGGCCGCCTGCGGATCGGTGGTATAGCTGAATTCAATCTCCGGCGCCTGCTCTTTGAGGATCACTTTGCACGCCTCGGCGATGGTCTCCTGACGCGCGCCGTCGTTGTCGTAAAATTTCAGCGACCGCAGCGGGAAGCGATCCTGGTTCGCTAACAGCATCAGCACGATGCCCGGGGTGAAGGTACTGCCGCCGCCTGCGATAACAACTGAGAATTTTTTCATGATACTGCCTCCGTCATGGTGGTTTGTTCGGTCTGTAGAGAATCTTTGATGAGGGTTTCCAGCTGGTCGCGGACCTGAGGAACGTGCAGGCCGACGATGACCTGAATTCCGTTGCCGCGGCGGACTACGCCGTGGGCGCCCAGCGCTTTAAAGACGTCGTCGCTTTGCGTCTTCGCCATATCGACCAGCGCGATGCGCAGTCGGGTGGCGCAGTTATTAATGCTTTCGATATTGCCCGCTCCGCCCAGCGCCTGCAGGAAGCCGGCGGCCTGGCCCAGTTTGGTATCCGCGGCCCCCGCGGCGCTGGTTTTGCCGCGCGCGGCCTGGTAATCCGCTTTGCTATAGAGCTTAATTTCACTCTCTTCGCGGCCCGGCGTTTTCAGGTTCAGGCGCAGAATCAACGTGCGGAAGATGACGAAGTAGAGTGCGGTGAAGCACACGCCAACGCCTATCTGGATAAACATCATTGAGGCATGGTTGTGGAACATGGGGATCCAGTTTTGCGGCAGGAACTGGTCGAGCAGGCCGCCGCCAAAGTTGCCTACCACGCCGCAGATATACATCACCGTCGCCATAGTGGCCGCCAGCACCGCATGGACGGCAAACAGCAGCGGCGAGATAAACAGGAAGGTGAACTCTAACGGCTCGGTTATTCCCACCAGTACGGCGGTCAGGGTGGCGGGAATCAGCAGACCGGCGACTTTCACGCGATTTTCCGGCGCGGCGGTGTAGTAGAGCGCCAGCGCGATACCCACGGAACCAAAGACCTTCGAGTTACCGTGCAGCGCGAATCCGCCTTCCGGGAAGAGAGTTTTCAGCGCCTCGGTACTCTGGCTGAACTCATGTAAATGCTGCGCCCAGTAAACCTGAATACCGCTTTCCACTACCGCCGGGCCGAAAATAAACGGTCCGTAGACAAAGTGATGTAAACCGGTCGGGATCAGAATGCGCTCGAGGAAAATATAGACCCAGACCCCCAGCGCCCCGGCCGAGCGTAAGAAGGCCTGCAGCGATTCAATGCCCATCTGCACTTTTGGCCAGCCCAGCAAGGTCAGCCAGGCGCAGGGGATCATCGCCAGGAAGGCGACAATCACCACAAACGAGGAGCCCTGGAAAATCCCCAGAAACACCGGCAGCGGTTTATCGAAGTAGCGGTTATGCAGGGCGGTCACCAGCCCGGAGATAACGATCGCGCCGATAATGCTGGTATCGAGCGTTTTAATCCCGGCCATCATCGTCAGGCCGCTGCCTGCCGTTGGTTCAACGGAAAAATCGACGCCGAAGAAGTGGCCCCAGGTCATCCCCATGGCGTTGATGAAGTAGTTCCAGGTGAGGAAGCTGACCAGTACCGCCAGGCAGGCCCGGCCCTGGGCCTGTCTCGCCAGGCCGATCGGCAGACCGACGGCGAAAATCAGCGGCATATTACGAAAGACGGTCCAGCCGCCCTCTTCAACAATGTGAACGATCTGAGCAAATAAACTATCGGGTGCTGTGAGCGCTTCCCCGACGAACATCGGGTTGCGCAGCATAATGGCGATACCCACCACGATCCCGGCGAAAGGAAAGAGTAAAACCGGGGTAAACATGGCGCCGCCAAAGCGTTGTATTTGACTGAGCATTTGAAAATCCTCATATAACAACTCATAGGGTGAGTGGCCTTATCCATACCCGGCATGCTTCACGTACCGCGGTGAATGATTCAGGGTAATTATTTGTACTGGCCTGAAACGAGAATAGAAATTTGCCCGGTCAACAACATGCGGCGCCGTTACGATTCGTGATCGCTTTCATGGTTTTAATTGCGCCAATGTTGTCTACTTTTTAAGTAAAAATTAGACATTCTGAATTGCGCTGATTACGCCTCTGTAACGAAGCGTATTTATCCATATGTATTAACTCTATTTTTAAAGCTAATAATCCGTGCATCATCGTTTTCAACTGAGTGAATAGAGGTCTACTGGTGATCTACAAATCCATCGCCGACAGATTACGTTTGCGCCTCAACTCCTCCGATTTCGAAGTCGGCAGCCCGCTTCCCGGGGAAAAAAAGCTGGCGGAAGAGTTCGGCGTCGCGCGCATGACTATCCGCAAAGCCATCGATCTGCTGGTCACCTGGGGACTGGTGGTGCGTCGGCACGGCTCCGGCACCTACGTCGCCCGCAAAGACCTGCATCATGAAACCAGCAATCTGACCGGGCTGGCCGAGGTGCTGCGCAAGCAGGGTAAAGAGGTGGTCAGCCGGGTATTGGTTTTTGAGGTGATGCCCGCCCCCCCGGCTATCGCCAGCCTGCTGCGGATACAAATTGATGAACGGATCTACTTCTCGCGCCGGGTGCGCTATGTCGATGGCAAGCCGCTAATGCTGGAGGACAGCTATATGCCGGTGAAGCTGTTTCGCAATCTGTCGCTGGTGCATCTGGAAGGGTCGAAGTTCGATTACATCGAGAAGGAGTGTGGCATAACCATTAGCGGCAACTATGAAACGCTGTCGCCGGTGCTGGCGGACAGGCAGCTGGCGCAGTCGATGAACGTGCCGGAGCAGACGCCGCTGCTGCGTATAACCTCCCTTTCCTACAGCGACAGCGGCGAGTTTCTTAACTATTCAGTGATGTTCCGTAACGCCAGCGAGTATCAGGTGGACTACCACCTGCGGCGCGTCCAGGCGGAGAATCCGTTAACCTATCCCCCAGAACAGCACCGCCAGTAGCTGCGGCGTGATAATACGTAAGAACATGACCAGCGGATAAACGGTCGCGTAAGAGAGCGCCGCCGCGCCGCTGGTGGCATGCAGGTTGTTGGCAAAGGCCAGCGCGGGCGGGTCGGTCATTGAACCGGCCAGCATCCCGCACAGGGTCAGGTAGTTCATCTTCGCCAGCATCCGCGCCAGAATACCGACAGCCAGCAGTGGGATAGCGGTGATAAAGATGCCGTAGACAATCCAGCTCATGCCATCACCGTCAATCAGCGTCGCCACAAAATCGCCGCCGGATTTCAGGCCAACCACCGCGAGAAACAGCACAATGCCCAGCTCGCGCAGCGCAAGGTTAGCGCTGGGCGGCATAAACCAGTAGAGCTTACCGATGCTGCCGATACGCCCGAGGATCAGCGCCATAATCAGCGGCCCCCCTGCCAGGCCCAGCTTCAGCGCCGCCGGGAACCCCGGAATAAACAGCGGAATGGAGCCCAGCAGCACGCCCAGGCCGATACCGATAAATACCGGCAGCATCTGCACCTGCTGCAGTTTTTGCTGGGCGTTGCCCAGCTCGGCGGCCACCGCGTCAATCGCCTCCGGACGGCCGACGAGGTTAAGAATATCGCCGAACTGCAGGCTGGCATGGCTGCTGGCGACCAGCTCAACCCCGGCGCGATTGAGTCGCGAGATCACCACGTCATAGCGCTGTTTAAAGTGCAGATCGCGTATGCGTTTACCCAATACTTTTTCGTTAGTGACCACCACGCGCTCGACTTTCAGATCGGTACCGCGCGTGGAGAGCGAAGTGGAAACCTCCTTACCAATCACCAGCTGGGCATTGTGTAAATCCTCCGGTCGCCCGACCAGGTGCAGCAGGTCCCCAAGCTGAATCAGGGTATTCGGCGCGGGCACCATTAGCATCTCCTCACGCTTGAGGCGCGAGCAGATCAGCTTGTCGCTGTTAAGCATCGGCACATCCTGAATCGCCATATTGTTCAGGTTGGGGTTTTCGACCCGCACGTTGATGGTCTGAAGATGCGCGTGGCCGTTGCCGCTGATCTCGTCAAACTGCTGGGCTTCTTTCTCGACGTTGATGCGGAAAAACAGTCGCACCAGCCACATGGTCAGCAAAATGCCGCAGATGCCAAACGGATAGGCCATGGCGTAGCTCATCCCCATCTGATCGACGGTATCAAGCGGTACGCCAAGGTCGCGCAGGATCTGCTGCCCGGCCCCCAGCGCAGGCGTGTTGGTTACCGCGCCGGAGAAGATGCCGAGCACCACGGGAAGAGGGATATCGAACAGTTTATGCAGGACCGCGGTGACCAGGCCGCCGAGAATGACGATCAGAATAGCGAAGAGGTTCAGCCGCAGGCCGGAGACGCGCAGCGAGGCGAAGAAGCCCGGCCCCACCTGGATACCGATGGTATACACGAAGAGAATCAGGCCAAATTCCTGAATAAAGTGCAGCATAGGGCTGCTGAGCGTAATGCCCGCCTGGTCCACAAAGTGGCCGACGATAATACCGCCAAACAGCACGCCTCCGATACCGAAGCCGACACCGCGCACTTTTACATTGCCGATCCACAATCCGACGACCGCCACCAGCGCCAATACGCTAACGGTCAATGCTATATCACTCATCGTCTCTTCCCTGTGTATAACATTACTCACAATGAGGATTATGACCGGTACTCACCAGGCTGTATGCCGCCTGGCGCACAATAATCACGGGATCAGCCAACGACCATTTTGTTGAACACAGCAAGAAAGGACAAAGTAATGCGTATCACGCACAAAAAAGCCCCGAACATCGGGGCTTTATAGGTGGTTAGCTTAATTAGCTATCTAACGCGGGGCGCTCGCTGATGGCGATGCGCTGCGGTGCGATCTGTTCCGGCTCGTTGCGGGTCAAATCGATATGCAGCAGGCCCTTGGTAAAGGTTGCCCCGGAGACTTCCATATTTTCGGCGAGCGTGAAGCTCAGGCTAAACGCCTGGTTAACCAGCCCCTGATGCAGCCATTTGGTCTCTTTTTCCGGCTGCTGCGGCGCGCCTTTTACCGTCAGGCGCGTGCCTTCAAGCTGGATATCCAAATCTTCCTGACGGAAACCGGCCAGCGCAAGGGTAATGCGATAGTGGTTGTCGTCGCTTTTTTCGATGTTATAGGGCGGGAAGGTCTGGCTTTCACCGGCGGTTTGTAGCGCGTTGGCCAGTTTGTCAAAACCGATCCATTGACGCAGCAGCGGGGATAAATCGTAGTTACGCATAGTCTTTCTCCTTCTAAGAAGCGAGTGGATATCTGCAAATCCTGTGGATTCGCCTTTGCCCCCTGACGGCGGGCAGTTTTTTGAATGAATACCGGGCCGCCTTCGCGGCCCAACAAATTAGTTGATCTCGATACGGCGCGGCTTATTCGCTTCAGGAATAACTCGCTCAAGGTCGATATACAGCAGACCGTTTACCAGGTTGGCGCCGCGAATATGAATATTTTCCGCAAGCTGGAATTTACGCTCAAAATTGCGTTCAGCGATGCCCTGATACAGGTAAGTGCGCTCTTTCTGCTCGGCGGCATGGGCGCCTTTTACGATAAGCAGATTATCCTGCGCGGTAATTTCCAGTTCGCTCTCGGCAAAACCGGCAACGGCAATCGCGATGCGGTAGTTGTTCTCGTCTACTAACTCAACGTTGTACGGAGGATAGCCGCCATTACTCTGGCTTTGATTATTTTCTAACAGATTGAAAAGGCGGTCGAAACCAATAGCAGAACGATACAGCGGGGAGAGATCGAAATTACGCATAATACATAGCTCCTGAAATCAGCGAGAATTATCTGACCTTCCATCATGGACAGGCCGTTATTACCCGGAATACCCATTCGGCGTATTCTCCGGGAGACACATTCCTAAAATGGGTATATCCATGACCTTTTCAAGGGGAAATGGGCAATTTTTTTTGCAGTTTGCGGTCTATTGCTTAGACTGGAGGGACAGCACAAAAGGCAAAGTGCGACGCCTGCCACAGTGCGGCGCAATGGCACTATGCATCCATGGAATGGCCCGATATAACCGATATGTACGCCATTCTTCAGGTCGCGGCTCTGTTGGCTGCGCCCTGCATGATTTTGTACATAGAAGGTTCTATCAACGCCCGTAACGATGACGGAAAAATGATGAAAAACGGTCTGTTAAAGCTGGTCCTGTTTAGCGGGATGATAAGTTTAGGCGGTTGCTCCAGCGTGATGTCACATACCGGCGGTAAGGAAGGAACCTATCCGGGAACGCGCGCCAGCGCGCAAATGCTGGGAGATAGCGATGCCAACTGGGGTACGAAATCCCTGGTGGCGCTGGATATGCCGCTCACGGCCGTTATGGACACGCTGCTGCTACCGTGGGATATGTTCCGCACCGATAGCTCGGTTAAATCGCGCGTGGAAAAGAGCGAGAAAGAGACGCTGGCGACCAACGCAGTGATCCCGCCAGCGCCAATGCCGAACCCCTGATTTAGCGCGCCGTTGTGGTTACCCACAGCTGGCGGTAACCGTCCACCTCCTCCATCCAGGCAAGCCGTGTGCCGTCTGGCGAAAAGACGACCGCGTCGGCCGAAGGCGGATTGGCATGCTCATCGGTCAAAAAGTCGATTTCCCCGCTCCGCGCATCACAAAGCGCGATGCGGTTTTCCAGCACAAAGCCCAGCCATTTTCCTGATGGATGCCAGTTAAACGCCGACTGGATATCGGATCGGTTGTGGGTCAGCTGCCGCAGCTTGTCTCCCTGCGCCGAGATAAGCCACATTTGCACCACGCCGGCCTCGTCGCGCATCAGAAAAGCGATGTCCGTTGCCGACGGATTAGCGCGCACCCAATGACGCGGCGTATTCACCAGTCCCGGGTAACGGCGTTGGTGGGTAAACGTTAAGCGACGCTGAATAACGCCGGCAGGGGGAGCCGGCATCGTGGTTTCCGTTCCTGCCAATGGCGCATCGCCAGACTGCTTCCAGCCCTGTTCGCTCTCCGGCAGCTCGACAATAAATAGCTCCGGCACTTTGTCGCCATTTACCGCCAGCGTATCGCCAATAAACGCCAGCGCCCGGTTGCCCACCCAGCCCTCTTCATAGGCGCGATTAATCTCGTCGCTGCCCGGCGCGGGGGTCGGCGTTGTGCGGCTGACCAGCACGCACCAGTGGCTGCCGCCGTATTCTCGTGGATGATCCCCACGCGGTACTACCGGGCCATAGGGAACCGCCACGCCAACGTTGCGCAAATCCAGCGCCGGATCGCGTTCATGCAGCACGTGGTCGTTATAGGTAAAGCTGACAAATTCGCCGCTCGGGCTGAAGACATGCACATGGCTGCCGCCGCGCAGCGCGCCGGGAGTATAGGGAGCGGAAATATCCATCGCATCGAGGTTGTGCGTTTCGCCCTGCCAGGAGACCACGCCGCGACGATGGTGGAAATCGTAATGCCAGCGCTCGTCAGGGTTTTCCGGGCCGTGGATAAAGACATATTTATCTATCGATGGATGAACGGTCACCACGCCAACGTACGCGCCCTGTCCGGCACGGTAGAGGATCTCAACCTCTCCCGTCTCGACATTCGCCCGCTCGATGGTTTCGCCGGTAAAAGAGGCGCCAGAGGGACGAACGTCAAAGACCAGCCACCGGCTGTCCGCCGTCCAGGCGCGCGTGTTGGTAAGTTGATGATGACGGGGAGCAAAGGTGACTTGTTTCATAAACATACCCTGATGCGAGACTTTCGCATCAGGGTATCGTATCGGAAAGAATTAGCCTACTCGTTTGACATCCCCCACCAGCAGGATGTAAGAGAGCGCGCCCACCAGCGCAATAACGGAAATATAAACCAGCGCAGGAGCAAAACCATAGTCCTGGGCCAGATAGCCCACCACCAGCGGAACGGTGATACCGCCCAGCCCGCCGACGAAATTAAACATTCCACCGGTCAACCCGATAAGCCGCATCGGCGCAAGCGAAGAGACCAGCGACCAGGTAATGGAGGCGAAGCCGTTACCGAAGAAGGCCAGCGCCATCAGGACCATAATCCACACCGGATCGTTGGTATAGTTTGCGCCCATGATGCAGGTCGAGATCAGCAGGCCGCAGATAATCGGGGTTTTACGCGCGGCGCCTAATGAGAAACCTTTTCTCACCAGCCTGTCCGCCAGCCAGCCGGAGAGCAGCACGCCAACAAAGGCGGCAAGGAACGGAACTGTGGTCATAAAGCCCGCTTTCAGCGCCGTAATCCCCTTTTCCTGGGTCAGATAGTTAGGGAACCAGGTCAGGAAGAACCACAGCGTCGAGGTCACGGCAAACTGCCCAAGGTAAACGCCTATCAGTTTGCGATGGAATACCAGCTTCCAGTCGGCTTTGGTCAGCGGCTGCCGCGCCTCTTTTTTAACGGGCGCATCGCCGTCCACCAGACCACCGCCGTCGCAAATATAATCCAGCTCGGCTTTGCTGATGCTTTTCGTCAGACGCGGCGGCTGATAAACCTTAATCCAAATCAGTGACCATACGATCCCGATAGCGCCGGTAACGATAAATACCCAGTGCCAGCTCAGCATTTCCTGAATCCAGATTAATAGCGGGGTCAGGAATGCCAGCCCGACAAACTGGCCTGAGGTGTAAAAACCGACGGCTGATGCGCGCTCGTGCTCCGGAAACCAGCTGGTCACCATGCGATTATTAGTGGGAAACGCCGGGGCTTCAAAGATCCCGGTAATCGCGCGCAGGCCAATCAACGACATCAGTCCCGTGGCAAATCCCTGCAGTAGCGTCGCCACTGACCAGCCAAAAATAGCGATAAAGTAGGTTAGTCGCGATCCCACGCGGTCAAGGAACCAACCGCCGGGGATCTGGCAAAGCGTATACAGCCACGCGAAGGCGGAAAATACATATCCCATTTCCGCTTTGGTAATACCAAACTCTTCCTGAATATGCGCCGATGCCACGGCAAGGTTGGCGCGATCAACATAACAAATCACCACGGTAATAAAGATCATAATCAGCGTCAAATAACGACGACGCCCGGGTTTTGCAGCTGTAACTGAAATATCCATCGCAATCTGTCTCCAGATTTTGGGCATAGCGAGGCCGCTCACCATGCCCGGTAATTTACAGAGGGTTTATTTAAATTTTTTATTAATAACTTAACCGTAATGCGCTAAATAATTTGTGCTGGGGAAAGGCGGCAAATTTTCGCATTCCCAGGAGCATACATTAGTATGTGACTGGGATAAGAAAATGCAGCCAACGCATCAGCAGCGCAAAGTATGACGCGCATTTACCATTCGGCGACGCTACCATCCTCATGCCGCCACAACGGATTACGCCAGTCCGGCGCATTCTGACTTAATTCAATGACCCGCGCTTCATCGATTTCTACGCCAAGCCCGGGCTTCATTAATGGTTTAAAGAAACCGCCTTCCATATTGAAGTCGTCTTTATTTTTCACAAAGTCGAGTAATTCCGCGCCCTTGTTATAGTGAATGCCCATACTTTGCTCCTGGAAGACGGCGTTATAGGAGACAAAATCGACGTGCAGGCAGGCGGCAAGCGCAACAGGCCCCAGCGGGCAGTGCGGCGCCAGCGCCACGTCGTAGGCTTCGGCCATTCCGGCGATTTTATAGCACTCGGTAATACCGCCCGCGTGCGACAGATCGGGTTGGAGAATGGCCAGCCCACCGGCTTCCAGCACGCGTTTAAACTCGAAGCGCGAGAACATGCGTTCGCCCGCCGCGATAGGAATCGAGGTTTGCGCCGCCAGCCGCGGATAATATTCCGCCTGCTCGGCAAGAACCGGCTCTTCAATAAACAGCGGGCGATATTGCTCCAGCTCTTTAATCAGCACCTTCGCCATTGGCGCGCTAACGCGGCCGTGAAAATCGAGACCGAACTCAATTTCATTGCCGAACGCTTCGCGAATTTGCGCGACGGTATTCACCGCCGCATCCACCGCGCGAGAATTATCGATCAGCCCCAGCTCTTCGCAACCGTTTAATTTGAAGGTATCAAAACCAATACCGCGCAGCTTCTTGATGCCATCAATCACCTCTGCCGGACGGTCGCCGCCAACCCAGCTGTAGGCTTTGATTTTGTCACGCACCAGGCCGCCCATTAGCTGCCAGACCGGCGCGTTCAGCACTTTGCCTTTAATATCCCACAGCGCCTGGTCGATACCGGCGATGGCGCTCATTAAAATCGGGCCGCCGCGGTAAAAGCCCGCGCGGTACATCACCTGCCACAGGTCGTTAATCCGCGCCGGATCCTGGCCTATGAGATATTCGCCGAGCTCATGCACCGCCGCCTCTACGGTGCGCGCGCGCCCTTCAATCACGGGCTCGCCCCAGCCAACCACGCCTTCGTCGGTTTCAATTTTTAGAAACATCCAGCGCGGGGGTAAACGATACGTGGTGAGTTTGGTTATTTTCATTGCACTGCCTCTCGATACGCTTTAACAAATGCTGCCGCCTGCCGTTGGGTACGCTCTACGGATTGGCCAGCGCGATAGAGATCGCTGCCCAGCCCGGCACCGGTACAGCCTGCTTTTATCCACTGCGCCAGATTTTCCGGCGTCACGCCGCCCACCGCAAAAACGGGCACCTCCGGCGGCAAAACGGCCTTTAGCGCTTTGATGTAGTCAGGGCCAAAAGCCGAAGATGGGAAGACTTTCAACGCCTGAGCCCCGGCGTCCAGCGCGGCGAACGCTTCCGTCGCCGTCGCGCATCCGGGACAAACCGTCATGCCGTAGCTCACCGCTCGGCGAATGACCTCGGGCTGAATATTGGGCGTGACGATAAGCCTGCAGCCCATTCGGGCAAGCTGGTCCACCCGCTCTGCATTAAGCACGGTGCCCGCGCCAATCTGCGCCTTATCACCATAAGCCTCAACAACGGCAGGAATACTCTTTTCCCACTGCGGTGAGTTGAGCGGAATTTCAACGGCGTCGAAGCCGGCGTCGATCGCCGCCCCCACGTGCGCCAGCGCCTCTTCCGGCGTAATCCCGCGCAGGATAGCGATAAGCGGTAAGTTAGTTTGCCACTGCATGGATGATGCTCCTTATTCCTGTCTGAAATGCGTTGTCGCCCGACACCACGGTGGTCTGACGGCCAATGGCGCTCAGGGCCTGCTGATAGCGGTTCGCCAGCGCCTCGCCGGCGACAATGGTGACCTGCTGGTCGCGAAAGCGTTGGCTCAGGGTGGCGACTTCCGCACCAATCAGCAGTCCCGACAGAAACTCGCCGACATGCGCGCGCGGCAGCGAACCCAGCACGTGTGAAGCGCGAACTTCAAAAAGCTGCGGCAGGATGTCTGGCGAATGCAGGCCGCGCTCAAGCCCGGCATTAAACGCGTCAGGAGCGGAGACCTGCTCCGGTAACCCGGCGCCGACCAGCGAGTGGCGCAGCAGCAGGTGGTGAAGTTCGCCGGTCATCACCGTGCGAAAGTCGTTAATTTGTTGGCGGTCTGCCTGCACCCATTTGCAGTGGGTGCCGGGCATCACGTAGACGGAAGAAGGGGCTATCGCCCGCGCGCCGAGGAGCTGAGTCTCTTCGCCGCGCATCACATTATGGTTATCGTCGCGAGAGACGCTGAGTCCGGGAATAATCCAGACGTTGTCGCTAACGGCAGTTAATTGTTCACCAATGGCGGAGAAATGAACGGGAACCGGCAAGTAGGGTACCGCCTGCCAGCCGACGTTACTGCCGACCATTCCTGCCATCACCGCCGGGGTCACGCCGTCGCGCCAGCCCCGGGTTATTTCGCTAAACACCGCGGCGGGGGAGTGTCCGTTCAGACGCGTGACGCCTGCTTCCGATTGCCTGCTCTCCAGGCACCGTTCGCCCTGATAGAGCCAGGCGCGCAGGTTGGTCGATCCCCAGTCAATTGCGATGTAGCGAGATGTCATGCGATTTCCTTTAACCTTCGTGTCGAGCTGGCGATCATGGTGAGCGCCGCCTGCTCCGCCGCTTCGCTGTCCTGATGCCGGATGGCGTCAAACAGCGCCTTATGTTCCTGGAGCGTTTTCGGCATGTTGGCCTCATCGCCCATCCACGTTCTTTCAAATACCGCCCGCTGTAGCGAGCTGATCGCCACGTTGAGCTGCTGCAGAACCGGGTTATGCACCGACTGCAGCACCGCCTCGTGATAGCGAATATCCGCTTCGTTAAACGCTTCCCTGTCCTGGTTATTGGCGATCATGTCGTTGAGCGCGTCTTCTATTTGCGCCAGGTCGCTCGACGTCGCGCGCTCTGCCGCCCAGCGGGCGATCGCGGGTTCAACCAGGTTACGTACCTCGCTCATCGCGCTAATCAGCCGCGGGTCGTAATCACTCTCCAGCACCCACTGTAAAACGTCGGTGTCGAGATAATTCCACTGGTTGCGCGGGGTAACGAACGCGCCGCGATAGCGCTTCATTTCAATCAGCCGCTTAGCCATCAACGAACGGAACACTTCGCGAATGATATTGCGCGAGGTGGCAAACTCCTCACACAGGTCGGCTTCAGCGGGCAGCGCAGAGCCGGGAACGTATTTGCCGCTGACAATCTGCTTGCCCAGCGTGATGACGATGCGATCGGTTTTATTGAGAGTCATGGAAAGTCCTTGTGCTCTGGATGTCTCTCTACTTTACCGCGACAGGCGGTTTTAACCGCAACTTTGTAGTACTAACGTGATGTCACTCGTCATCGCCATGGACACAATGTAGTACAACACAAACATGTTGTACTACAATTTAGATCACAAAAACGACAATTCGGTTTGGTGATTTTGCGGCGGGGTAAACTCAAGGCATAAAAAAACCCGCGATTAACGCGGGTTTTTCAGAAAGAGATTTTTAGTTTAAGACATATTTTTCAATAGCATATGCCACACCGTCTTCCAGGTTGGATTTGGTGATAAAGTTTGCCGCTTCTTTGACGGCCGGAATCGCGTTATCCATCGCCACGCCGACGCCAGCGTATTCAATCATCGCGATGTCGTTTTCCTGATCGCCAATCGCCATCACCTCTTCCGGCTGGATGCCCAGCGCATCGGCCAGCGATTTCACGCCGGTACCTTTGGTGACGCGTTTATCAAGAATTTCAAGGAAGTACGGCGCGCTTTTCAGCACGGTGTACTTCTCTTTCACCTCAGCCGGAATACGGGCGATAGCTTTGTCCAGAATCGCCGGCTCATCGATCATCATCACTTTCAGCAGCTGGATATTCGGATCCATCTTTTCGGCTTCGCAGAAGACCAGCGGGATCGTCGCCACGTAGGATTCATGTACCGTGTAATAGCTCACATCGCGGTTCGCGGTATACAGGGTGTTACGATCGAGCGCGTGGAAATGGGAGCCGACATCGCGGGCCAGCTGTTCCAGATAGCGGTAGTCGTCGTAGCCCAGCGCGGTTTGCGCAACGGTACTGCCGTCGCTCGCCTTCTGCACTAAAGCACCGTTATAGGTGATGCAGTAATCTCCAGGCTGCTCCATATGCAGTTCTTTCAGATAGCTGTGCACGCCAGCGTAAGGACGGCCGGTGGTCAGCACCACGTTGACGCCGCGTTCACGGGCTGCGGCAATCGCGGTTTTCACCGCAGGAGAGATAGTATGGTCAGGCAGCAGCAGCGTGCCGTCCATATCGATTGCAATCAGTTTAATAGCCATGAAATCCCCGGGTAAGATGAGTCCTTACTCATGCTAACGCGATTAAGCCCACAAAAATAGAGCTACATTGCGCAGCAGAACCCCCCCTTTTAGGCAAGATCCGGGGAACGGGGTCTTACTCGCGGGTGAGCACGATTTTGCCAAACGCACCGCGATCGAGGTGTTCAAGCGCCTGTGCAAGCTGGTTAAAGCGGTAACGGTGCTCAATCACCGGTTTCAGCCTGGTCACGTCAACGGCGCGGACAAAATCTTCCAGTGCGCGACGGTGCCCCACGCCAATACCTTGAATCACCGGGGATTTCAGCAACAGTTCGCCCGCGGGCAGCGAGATTTCACTGCCGGCCAGCACGCCGATGACCGAAATACGCCCATGAACCGCCACGGCGCGCAGGGAATGCCTCAGGTTCTCCCCGCCAACGGTTTCAATGATGTGGTCGATGCCGCGATCGTTCGTCAGTTCGTATATCCCTTCAGCCCAGTCGCCTTTAAGCCGGTTGATGCCATAATCGGCGCCGAGTTGTTTGGCCCGCGCCAGTTTTTCATCGCTCCCGGACGTGACAAAAACCTCTGCCCCCTGCGCTTTGGCAATTTGCAAAGCGAATATCGCCACACCGCCCGTGCCCTGCACCAGTACCGATTGCCCGGCGCGTAAATGACCGCGCTCCACCAGCGCGAACCATGCGGTAAGCCCGGCGCACGGTAACGTGCTGGCCTCTGCGTCATCCAGGGTTTCCGGGGCGGCCACCAGCCCGTTTTCATTCACAATCACGTACTCAGACAGCATGCCCTGGAAGTAACCGCCGGTCGTTTTATAGGGCAAAGTGCGGGCGTCCGCTGTTGGCCTACCGTCGATCCACTCCGGGAAAAAGGTCGAGATGACGCGAGCGCCGGGTGTGAAACGCGTGACGCCCTCGCCCGTGCTTTCCACCACTCCCGCCATATCGGACGCCGGCGTAAACGGGAAGGAAAGCGCAATCGGCATGGTGCCTTCAATGACCATTTTATCGCGATAGTTGAGCGCAACGGCGTTCACCCGTACGCAGACTTCACCCGGCCCTGGCTGCGGAACAGGCGCCTGGATGAGTTTGAGGTTGTCGCGCCCGAGGGCGTCCATGGACCAGCGTTGCATTGTCTCAGTCATTTTTTCTCTCCTGCCATTAAATAAGCTTCAGGAGCGACAGTCTACCGTTGACTCAGGGTCGCCAGTGGCGATAAGTTTTCCCATTATTGATGAAAGAAAAGATACAATCCATGACCGATACGCTGAAGGATATTCCGGTTTTTGTGGCCGCCGTTGAGGCTGGGAGTTTTGCTCAGGCCGCAATCCGTTTGCATTTGTCGCGTTCGGCGGTAGGAAAGAGCATCGCTCGCCTTGAGGAGCGACTGGGGGTACGTCTGTTTCAACGAACGACCCGCAGCCAGAGCCTGACCGACAACGGCGCCCTTTTTTATGAACACTGCCTGCGCGCGCTGGAGGAAATTCGGGGCGCAGAATCGCTGCTGGAAACGGGGAAACAGCAGGTCAGTGGCCGCCTGCGCGTGGCCATGCCGGTGCTGTTTGGCCGCCAGTGCGTCGCCCCGCTGCTGATCGCGCTGGCGCAGGAACATCCAGGCCTTGAGCTGGAGATGTCATTCAGCGATCGCGTGGTGGATCTCGTCGAGGAAGGGTTTGATATGGCGGTGCGTAACGGCACGCTTCAGGACAGCAGCGTTCTGGTCGCCAGAAGGCTGGGAGAACACCGCATGGTGCTGTGCGCCGCGCCGGATTATCTGCTGAAGAAGGGCACGCCGCAAAGCGTTGATGATTTACTCCATCATGCGGCCATTAACTATCTGCAGGCAGGCAGAGTGCTCTCCTGGCAGCTTATGGATAGCGAAGGTGCCTCGCACACCTTCACTCCCCGTTCATCGCTCAATATGGATGATTTGCAGGCGATCTGCGATGCTGCGCTGGCCGGACACGGCATTGCATGGCTGCCCTGCTGGATGGTCAGCAAAGAAATTCATCAGGGAAAACTCGTTCCGCTGTTAAAGCAGGCGCCGGATGTGCGCTTCGACGTTCACGCGGTCTGGCAACAGACGCCGCATCTACCGCTGAGGGTGAGAATTGCCGTCGATACGCTCGCCAGCCGTTTACCGTCCATAATGTCGCTGGACAGGCCTGCGCCCACAAAAAAGCCGCGCTAAACGCGCGGCCTGAGTATGGCGGTGTACGACGATTAAATATCGATGTTTGCCGCTTTGAGGGCGTTCTCTTCGATAAAGGCGCGACGCGGTTCAACGGCGTCCCCCATCAGGGTCGTGAACAGCTGGTCAGCGGCAATCGCGTCCTTGACGGTCACGCGTAGCATGCGGCGGCTGTCCGGATCCATGGTAGTTTCCCACAGCTGATCCGGGTTCATCTCACCAAGACCTTTATAGCGCTGGATAGAGAGTCCGCGACGGGACTCTTTCACCAGCCAGTCCAGCGCCTGTTCGAAGCTGGCCACCGGCTGACGACGTTCGCCGCGCTCAATAAAGGCATCGTCTTCAATCAGACCGCGCAGCGTTTCGCCCAGCGCGCAGATACGGTGGTATTCCGGCCCGGTGACAAACTCGTGATCCAGCGGGTAGTCGGTATCCACGCCGTGGGTACGCACGCGAACGATCGGCTCAAACTGCTGCAGCTCGGCGTTCTCGCGGACATCAAATTTCCACTGGCTGCCGTGCTGCTCTTTCTCGTTCAGCTCGCTCACCAGGGCGTTGATCCAGCGCGTTACGGTCTGCTCGTTCGCCAGGTCGGCCTCCGCCAGCGTCGGCTGATAGATAAGCTCTTTCAGCAGGGCTTTAGGATAACGACGTTCCATACGCGTAATCATTTTCTGCGTGGCGTTATACTCGGCAACCAGTCTCTCCAGCGGCTCGCCGGCTAAGGCCGGCGCGTTGGCGTTGGTATGCAAAGTGGCGCCATCCAGTGCGATGGAGATTTGGTACTGATCCATCGCTTCGTCGTCTTTAATGTACTGTTCCTGCTTGCCTTTCTTCACTTTGTACAGCGGCGGCTGGGCAATGTAGACGTGTCCGCGCTCAACGATTTCCGGCATCTGGCGATAGAAGAAGGTCAGCAGCAGCGTACGAATGTGCGAGCCGTCGACGTCCGCATCGGTCATGATGATGATGCTGTGGTAGCGCAGTTTGTCCGGATTGTACTCATCGCGGCCAATGCCGCAGCCCAGCGCGGTAATCAGCGTCGCCACTTCCTGAGACGCGAGCATTTTGTCAAAGCGCGCTTTCTCAACGTTAAGGATTTTACCTTTCAGCGGCAGAATCGCCTGGTTCTTACGGTTTCGCCCCTGTTTCGCAGAGCCGCCCGCAGAGTCCCCTTCCACTAAGTACAGTTCAGAGTGCGCGGGGTCGCGTTCCTGGCAGTCCGCCAGCTTGCCCGGCAGGCCAGCCAGATCCAGCGCGCCTTTACGGCGAGTCATTTCACGCGCGCGACGTGCGGCTTCGCGCGCGCGCGCCGCGTCGATGATTTTACCGACCACGATTTTGGCGTCAGACGGGTTTTCCAGCAGGTATTCGTTCAGCAGTTCGTTCATCTGCTGTTCGACCGCCGATTTCACCTCGGAAGAGACCAGCTTGTCTTTGGTCTGCGAGGAGAATTTCGGATCCGGCACCTTCACGGAGACCACGGCAATCAGGCCTTCACGGGCATCGTCGCCGGTGGCGCTGACTTTCGCTTTTTTGCTATAGCCTTCTTTATCCATGTAGGCGTTCAAGGTACGGGTCATTGCCGCACGGAAGCCTGCAAGGTGGGTACCGCCGTCGCGCTGCGGAATGTTGTTGGTAAAGCAGTAGATGTTTTCCTGGAAACCATCGTTCCACTGCAGCGCAACTTCAACGCCGATGCCGTCTTTTTCGGTGGAGAAATAGAAGATATTCGGGTGGATCGGCGTTTTGTTTTTGTTCAGATATTCGACGAACGCTTTGATACCGCCTTCGTAGTGGAAATGATCTTCTTTACCGTCGCGCTTGTCGCGCAGGCGAATCGACACTCCGGAGTTCAGGAACGACAGCTCGCGCAGGCGTTTTGCCAGAATCTCGTATTCGAATTCGACCACGTTGGTAAAAGTTTCGTAGCTCGGCCAGAAACGAACCATGGTGCCGGTTTTTTCGGTTTCGCCGGTAACCGCCAGCGGCGCCTGCGGCACGCCGTGGGCATAAATCTGACGGTGAATTTTGTTATCGCGCTGAATGACCAGCTCCAGCTTCTGCGACAGGGCGTTAACAACGGAAACGCCTACGCCATGCAGACCACCGGAAACTTTATACGAGTTATCATCGAATTTACCGCCCGCGTGCAGAACGGTCATGATCACTTCCGCCGCCGACACGCCCTCTTCCGGGTGAATACCGGTCGGAATACCGCGGCCGTCATCCTGTACGGAGACGGAGTTGTCGCTGTGGATAGTAACAACGATGTCTTTACAGTAACCTGCGAGCGCTTCGTCGATAGCGTTATCCACAACCTCGAATACCATGTGGTGCAGACCGGTGCCGTCATCCGTGTCGCCGATATACATACCCGGGCGCTTACGCACCGCATCCAGCCCTTTCAGGACTTTGATACTGGAGGAGTCATAAGAATTCGACATCAACGTTTCTCGCTCATTTTATCTTAGGTTAATCCGCTATTTTACCCTTTTCCACGGTAAACATCTTCGAATTTTCGTCCGACATGTCCATAACGTGTTCAGCGCTAATGGCGCTGACGAAAACCTGCGACTGCGTGGCTTTTAAGCGGCTGGCCAGCAGCCCGCGCCGCGCGTCGTCAAGTTCCGAGGCAAAATCATCTATCAGGTACAGGCAGCGCCGCCCGCTTTCACGGGTCAGAAACTCGCCTTGCGCCAGTCGTAGGGCGCACATCAGCAGCTTAAGCTGCCCGCGTGACAATGTATCCTCTACCGGCGCGCCGTCGGCACGAATGCGGAAATCCGCTTTGTGCGGGCCGTGGGCGGTATAGGTTAGCATGCGGTCGCGTTCGAAATTTCGCTCCAGCACCTCGGCATAATCCGTTTCTTTCTCCCAGCCGCGCTGGAAAGAGAAGGTGAGAGCAAACTCCGGTAAAAACTGCCGACAGGTATCCGCCATGTCTTCGACGATAGCGGCACTGTATTCGGCCCGCCAGCGGCTGATTTGCTCCGCCAGCGGTATCAGCTCCAGATCCCAGGGCCGCAGCTGCGCATAGCGGCTGACCTGACGCAGCGCGGCGTTGCGCTGCTTCACCAGGCGCTTCAGGTTGCTCCAGGCGGTAAAGAATCCGGCTTCGTTGTGGAAGCATCCCCAGTCAAGGAACGCTCTTCTGTATTTGGGGCCGCCGTTGAGTAAAGTAAACCCCTCGGGCGTAATCAGCTGCATCGGCATCAGGTGCGCCAGCTCCGCCACTTTATGCCCGTCGGTACCATCGATACGCACCTTGCTGTCGCCCTGCTTATCTTTTGTCAGGCCGATAGATACTTCTCGCTCTTCGCCCTGCAGGCGACCGTGCAGGACAAAGGACTCCTGCTCGTGACGAATCACGCGGCCAATCTGCAAACTACGAAACGCCCGACCGTGGCCAAGCGTGTAGATAGCTTCAAGTACGCTGGTTTTGCCGCTGCCATTGGCGCCAACCAGGAAGTTAAAGCCGGGGGATAGGGCGAGATCCGCATTTTCAATATTGCGGAAGTCTTTGATTAGAAGTCGGGATAGCGACATATCAGCTCGTCATCATTCAAGGGGCGTGGGTGTCGCAGCCAGTTCGTCTACCGCCAGCGCGCAGAAAGCGGAGCGTACACGAAGTACGTGAGCATTTCGAGCACTGCCGGAAGGCGAAATGGCAAGTAAACCAGCCCCTTTGCAGATTCTACAATCGCATAGGCATGACGACATAGGCTGCGGATTGAGAAGCCGCATCCTCAATCTGCACGCTCGACACGGAATCGGTCAGCAGAATACGCACATTCTCGCACTTCAGCGCGTTAAGCACATCCAGTACATAGCTGACGTTAAAGCCGATTTCCATCTCAGTCCCGGCATAGGTGACGTCCAGAATCTCTTCCGCTTCTTCCTGTTCCGGGTTATTGGCGGTGATTTTCAGCTGATTTTCACTGACGTAAAGGCGCACGCCGCGAAATTTTTCGTTAGAAAGAATCGCCGCGCGGGCAAAGGCCTGCTTGAGAATATCGCAGCCGGCGTCCAGGTGCTTATCCGGGTTTTTCGGCAGTACGCGGCGATAGTCAGGGAAACGACCATCTACCAGCTTTGAAGTGAAGATAAAGTCGCCAACGTGAGCGCGGATATTATTGCTGCCGATCTGCACGCGCAGCGGGGTATCGCCGCCGTCGAGCATACGCATCAGCTCAATCACGCCTTTACGCGGTACGATCACCGAATGATTGGGCAGGGACTCTTCCAGCGGCATCGAGCAAACCGCCAGGCGGTGGCCGTCGGTCGCCACGGTGCGCAGTTCGCTGCCTTCGGTTTCAAACAGCATGCCGTTCAAGTAATAGCGAACGTCCTGGTGAGCCATCGAAAACTGCGTCGCCTCGATCAGGCGCTTCATGGTCGCCTGCGGCAGGGTAAATTCAACTTCGCTCTGCCAGTCATCAAGGTTGGGGAAATCCGCTGCAGGCAGCGTAGAGAGCGAGAAGCGGCTGCGACCGGAACGCACCAGCATACGCTCGCCTTCCAGCTGTACCGCGATCTCCGCGCCTTCAGGCAGGCCGCGGCAGATATCAAAAAATTTACGCGCCGGAACGGTTGTTGCTCCCGCTTCGTGCGGCTGAATCAGCGCAACGCGCGCGACCATTTCCATTTCCAGATCGGTACCGGTCAGCGACAGCGCGCCATCGGTAACCTGAAGGAGCAGGTTGCCAAGAATCGGTAGCGTCGGACGACCACCTAAAGGACCGCTCACCTGTTGCAGCGGTTTTAATAAATGTTCACGTTCTACGGTAAATTTCATAGCGTCACGAGGATAATGTTCTGATTAAATTGGAAAAATCTTCTTTGATATCGTGGCTTTCTTCACGCAGTTGCTCAATCTTACGGCAAGCGTGCAGGACGGTGGTATGGTCGCGGCCGCCAAACGCATCGCCGATTTCCGGCAGACTGTGGTTGGTCAGCTCTTTTGCCAGCGCCATCGCCATCTGGCGGGGGCGCGCCACCGAACGGGAGCGGCGTTTAGACAGCAGGTCCGCTACCTTAATTTTGTAATACTCCGCCACCGTCTTTTGAATATTGTCGATGGTGACCAGTTTTTCCTGTAAAGCCAACAGATCGCGCAGCGCTTCGCGTACGAAATCGATGGTGATCGCCCGGCCGGTAAAGTTGGCGTTGGCGATAACGCGGTTCAGCGCCCCTTCCAGCTCACGTACGTTAGAGCGCAGGCGCTTGGCAATGAAGAACGCCACTTCGCCCGGCAGGCGGATGTCGTTTTCATCGGCTTTTTTCATCAGGATCGCCACGCGGGTTTCCAGCTCAGGCGGCTCGATCGCAACCGTCAGCCCCCAGCCGAAGCGTGATTTCAGACGATCTTCAACCCCGTTGATCTCCTTCGGATAGCGATCCGACGTCAGGATGATCTGCTGATTGCCTTCCAGCAGGGCGTTAAAGGTGTGGAAAAACTCTTCCTGCGAGCGCTCTTTATTAGCAAAAAACTGAATGTCATCGATCAGCAGTGCGTCAACGGAGCGGTAATAGCGCTTAAATTCTTCAATGGCGTTGTTTTGCAGGGCTTTTACCATGTCCTGTACAAAACGCTCGGAGTGCATGTAAACCACTTTCGCATTGGGTTTACGCGCCACAATTCCGTTACCCACCGCATGTAAAAGGTGCGTTTTACCCAGGCCGGTGCCGCCATAAAGAAACAGCGGGTTGTACGCGCCGCCGGGATTATCCGCAACCTGACGCGCCGCCGCGCGAGCCAGCTGGTTGGATTTACCTTCGACGAAGTTATCAAACGTATGTTTGACGTTGACGTTAGAGCGGTAGGTCGGTTCTGCCGGCGCCGGAACGTTATCCCAGCCCGGACGCACGATAGTGGGCGCAACGCGCGCCGTCTGGATCTGCTGCGCAGGTGCTGCGGCCGCAACGCTTACCGTACCTCTCTGCATCTGAACGGCAGGCTTAGCGCCCACCTCAAACCGCAGCTGTGGGGCATCCGCACCGCAAAAATCATTGAGGAGTCCATTGATATTATTGAGGTATTTATCCCTTACCCAATCGAGCACAAAACGGTTTGGCGCATACAGTGCCAGCGTGTTATCGCTCAATTCCGCCTGCAAAGGGCGTATCCACATGCTGAATTCTGTGGCTGGTAACTCATCCTGCAATCGGGCAAGACACTGCTGCCAAAGCGAAAGTGACACGGCGGACTCCACTCGAACAAAAATCGATATATAAAGAGAAACTGAAACAATCGTGATTGTTGGCACACGTCGACAAGACCCTGCATAGCCGAAAAGCCCCTGCACAAAAGGGGTGACGTGCGAACCGCTATCTGCGGTTATTACCCGATGCGGATCTCTGGATCCCGATCGGGACCGGGGATCATAGCCTAAACTGAGAAAGAGATCTTGTGTTTCTCAACAGATTCTTCCCGATTTATCCACAGGAAGGATCGAAGCTGGGTAAGTGTAATCGATCCTGGCTGGAGTGGGGCACGATTTCAGCCGCATATTGGAAAAATTAATGAACTATCCTGGTTTTGGGCTTAATCGATCTAACAAAGATCCTTTGCGATCCTTGCGCTTTATCCACCAGGTCGTATAATCCACCACCCGGCGCGTAAAGCCCGTTTTCCGCAGCGTGCCATCGCCTGTTTTTTGTGCGGCAAGGTGCGAGAAATAAGGAAAGAGAATTGACTCCGGAGTGTACAATTATTACAATCCGGCCTCTTTAATCACCCACGCTGAGGCGTAGGCCGTTCGAAATTCGTTCGGATTTACGCGAAAGTCAGTGAAATTATTCAAGTTTAGGTAGAAATCGCCATGAAACGCACTTTTCAACCGTCTGTACTGAAGCGCAACCGTTCTCACGGCTTCCGTGCTCGTATGGCTACTAAAAATGGTCGTCAGGTTCTGGCACGTCGTCGTGCTAAAAGCCGCGCTCGTCTGACCGTTTCCAAGTAATAAAGCTAACCCTGAGTGGTTAAGCTCGCATTTCCCAGGGAGTTACGCTTGTTAACTCCCAGTCATTTCACTTTCGTCTTCCAGCAGCCATTACGGGCTGGCACGCCGCAAATCACCATCCTCGGCCGCCAAAATTCGCTGGGGCATCCCCGCATCGGTCTTACCGTCGCCAAGAAAAACGTCAAGCGCGCGCATGAACGCAATCGGATTAAACGTCTGACGCGTGAAAGCTTCCGTTTACGTCAACATGAACTCCCGCCAATGGATTTCGTGGTGGTGGCGAAGAAAGGGGTTGCCGACCTCGATAACCGTGCTCTCTCGGAAGCGTTGGAAAAATTATGGCGCCGCCACTGTCGCCTGGCTCGCGGGTCCTGATAGGCCTGATTCGGGTCTATCAGCGCCTGATTAGTCCGCTACTCGGGCCGCACTGTCGTTTCACGCCGACCTGTTCTCAATACGGAATTGAGGCATTGCGCAGGTTTGGATTGATAAAAGGCAGTTGGTTGACGGTGAAACGCGTATTAAAATGCCACCCTTTACACCCTGGTGGTGACGATCCCGTCCCGCCTGGACCATTTGATACCAGAGAACACTAACGATGGATTCGCAACGCAATCTTCTTATCATCGCTTTGTTGTTCGTGTCTTTCATGATCTGGCAAGCCTGGGAGCAGGATAACAATCCTCAACCCCAGCAGCAGACCACGCAGACAACGACCACAGCAACGGGTAGCGCCGCCGACCAGGGCGTACCGGCCAGTGGCCAGGGGAAACTGATTACGGTAAAAACCGATGTGCTTGACCTGACCATCAACACCCGCGGTGGTGATGTTGAGCAAGCGCTGCTTCTGGATTATCCGAAAGAGCTGAAGTCAACTGAGCCGTTCCAGCTTCTGGAAACCACGCCGCAGTTTACCTATCAGGCGCAGAGCGGCCTGACCGGTCGTGATGGCCCGGACAACCCGGCTAACGGACCGCGTCCGTTGTATAACGTCGATAAAGATGCGTTTGTGATGGCTGATGGCCAGAACGAAATCGTCATTCCTCTGACGTACACCGATAAAGCAGGCAACGTATTCACCAAAACTTTCACCCTGAAGCGCGGTGAATATGCGGTGAACGTCGGCTATAGCGTGCAGAACGCCAGCGAAAAACCGCTGGAACTGTCGACCTTTGGCCAGCTGAAGCAAACCGCCAACCTGCCGACGCATCGCGACACGCAGACCGGCGGTCTGACGACGATGCACACCTTCCGTGGCGCGGCGTACTCAACGTCTGAAACGAAGTACGAAAAATACAAATTCGATACTATCGTCGATAACGAAAACCTGAACGTCAGCACCAAAAACGGCTGGGTTGCCATGCTGCAGCAGTACTTTACTACCGCATGGGTTCCGCAGAACACCGGTACTAACAACTTCTACACCGCGAATCTCGGCAACGGTATTGTGGCAATCGGCTACAAATCTCAGCCGGTTCTGGTGCAGCCGGGTCAAACCGATAAGCTGGAAAGCACCCTGTGGGTCGGCCCGGCTATTCAGGACAAAATGGCCGCCGTTGCGCCGCATCTTGACCTGACCGTCGACTACGGCTGGCTGTGGTTTATCTCTCAGCCGCTGTTCAAACTGCTGAAATGGATCCATAGCTTCCTGGGCAACTGGGGCTTCTCCATCATCGTCATCACCTTTATCGTTCGTGGCATCATGTACCCGCTGACTAAAGCGCAGTACACCTCCATGGCGAAGATGCGTATGCTGCAGCCGAAGATTCAGGCAATGCGCGAGCGTCTGGGCGACGACAAGCAGCGTCAAAGCCAGGAAATGATGGCCCTGTATAAAGCTGAGAAGGTTAACCCGCTGGGTGGCTGCTTCCCGCTGATTATCCAGATGCCAATCTTCCTTGCGCTGTACTACATGCTGAGCGCCTCGGTTGAACTGCGTCATGCGCCGTTTATCCTGTGGATCCACGACCTGTCTGCGCAAGACCCGTACTACATCCTGCCGATCATCATGGGCGCGACGATGTTCTTCATCCAGAAGATGTCTCCGACCACCGTGACCGACCCGATGCAGCAGAAGATCATGACCTTTATGCCGGTCATCTTCACGGTGTTCTTCCTGTGGTTCCCATCCGGTCTGGTGGTTTACTATATCGTCAGCAACCTGGTCACCATTATTCAGCAGCAGCTGATTTACCGTGGTCTGGAGAAGCGTGGCCTGCATAGCCGCGAGAAGAAAAAATCCTGATTCTCTTCATTCTTCAAGCCGCAGATGCGTTGGCTTCGTTAGTTCGCCCCGGTCACTTACTTCAGTAAGCTCCCGGGGCCTCTCTAACTTGCCGCCTTCCTGCAACTTGAACTATTTCGAGAATCTACGGCAAAGTTAATGCCAGAGAAGGCGGTCAATAGACCGCCTTTTTTACATCTACATAGAGAGTCACCATGAGCCATAACGACACTATCGTCGCCCAGGCAACCCCACCGGGACGCGGTGGTGTGGGCATTCTGCGCATCTCTGGCCTGAAAGCGCGCGACGTTGCGCAGGCGGTGCTGGGCAAGCTGCCGAAGCCGCGCTATGCCGACTACCTGCCGTTTAAAGACAGCGACGGCAGCGCGCTGGATCAGGGGATTGCGCTGTGGTTCCCCGGCCCGAACTCCTTTACCGGCGAAGACGTGCTGGAGCTTCAGGGCCACGGCGGCCCCGTTATCCTCGACCTGCTTCTGAAACGCATTCTGACGCTGCCGGGCGTGCGCATCGCCAGGCCCGGCGAGTTCTCCGAGCGCGCGTTTTTAAACGACAAGCTCGACCTGGCACAGGCAGAAGCCATTGCCGACCTGATCGACGCCAGCTCCGAGCAGGCGGCGCGTTCTGCGCTGAATTCGCTGCAGGGCGCATTCTCCACTCGCGTAAACCATCTTGTGGAAGCGCTGACGCACCTGCGCATCTACGTGGAAGCGGCCATTGATTTCCCGGACGAGGAGATCGACTTCCTCTCCGATGGCAAAATCGAAGCCCAGCTAAATGACGTTATCGCCGATCTTGACGCCGTGCGCGCCGAAGCGCGCCAGGGTAGCCTGCTGCGCGAAGGGATGAAGGTCGTCATTGCCGGGCGGCCGAACGCCGGGAAATCAAGCCTGCTGAACGCGCTGGCGGGCCGGGAGGCGGCTATCGTCACCGATATTGCCGGTACCACCCGCGACGTGCTGCGCGAGCATATCCATATCGACGGTATGCCGCTGCACATCATTGATACCGCCGGCCTGCGCGATGCGAACGATGAGGTCGAACGTATCGGCATCGAACGCGCCTGGCAGGAGATTGAACAAGCCGATCGCGTGCTGTTTATGGTCGATGGTACCACCACCGATGCGACCGATCCGGCAGATATCTGGCCAGATTTTATCGCCCGTCTGCCGAAAAACCTGCCGATTACCGTGGTGCGCAACAAGGCGGATATCACCGGCGAAACGCTGGGGCTGAGCGAAGTGAATGACCACTCACTTGTTCGCCTTTCGGCGCGTACCGGCGAAGGCGTAGACGTGCTGCGTAATCATCTCAAGCAGAGCATGGGCTTTGAAACCAATATGGAAGGCGGCTTTCTGGCGCGCCGCCGCCATTTGCAGGCGCTGTCCGACGCCGCAGAGCATCTTCAGCAGGGTAAAGCGCAGCTACTGGGCGCCTGGGCTGGCGAGCTGCTGGCGGAAGAGCTGCGCCTGGCCCAGCAGAGCCTGAGCGAAATCACCGGCGAGTTTACCTCCGACGACCTGCTGGGACGCATTTTCTCAAGTTTCTGTATCGGTAAATAAGCTCAGTATGTGAGCATTGACTAACCCGCATTAACTGATTGTTAATGTGGGTTTTTATTGTTTGTACTGGCGCGTAGTCGTGCGGGACCATCCGCGATTTTGTATTCTGAATTAAAAACGCTGTGTCATTGTTCACTTTTTACGCTAAAAATCACATCAAATGTTTAGCGGCAAGCAAAAGAACTCACGAACTGCACCTGCATAAATCATATCGAGATTTCATTACTGACCGCCTGCAGTCTGATGAAAGCACAGCGCGATAACCTGACAGGGCAGAAAAATATCTACCCTGTCATTTTCATTCATATGAGAGGGTATAAGTCGCCGTCGCATTCACTGTTCCGGGAACCACATCGCCTGTTCTGTAGAATCTGGCGCCAAGGGTAATCACTTCGCTGGTCTGTGAATTTTCGATAATTGTCCAGGAACTCCCGAGTGGGACAGGCCTGTTGTTATTGTTGGGCTCCAGTAATTGCGTACCGACCCCCTCCGCGGTACCGGTATTTACCATGACCGTGTTATTGTCACTTACGCTGGTGCCGTCAATCTGTATTATTACTTTCGTACCGCTGATACAACTTAGCGGGATATTGAGTCCAACCTGATTAGCCGTTGAACCCACAGAAGGTAAATCCGCCCGGTCAACCGTACCCAAAGAAAGCGTAAAATCTGTAGCGCCATCTACTGTGCAGGATTGAGCCGTCAAATTTCCCGTAATATGAATATTGCCCCCGTCAGCCTCAGCTAATGACGCTATCGCTAGCAGTAACAAAGGGAGAAAAAATAAACGCAGAAACATATTCATTCTCCTTAATCATAATCAAGCGTGTAGGTGGCGCTGGCGTCAACGGAGCCCGGGGTTAAGTCGCCCGTGCGAATATAACGCGCGGCGAGCGGTATTTTTGCCGTCGTCCCTGAGCTGGTAATCGGCGACCAGCGGTAATTCAGATTGACCGGGTGATTACCGCCGCCATGCAGATCCATCACCTGCACGGAAAGTCCTTTAGCGGTGCCATTATTCTTTAATATACTGGTATCACTGGTGCCAGGTTCCTGTGTGCCGCTAAGGGTAAAATAGACATTCGTTCCGGCAGTACAGCTCAGCGATATATCTTTTTCACTGCTCTCTCCCCAAGTGCTCCCGACCGAAGGCAGTTCGCTTTTTTGCACATCATCAAGCGTAAAACTCAGATCCGAGCCGCCGGAGAGGGTACAGCCGCTGGCCGACAACGTGCCAGTGAAATTAATATCGATATTTGCCGACCCCTGGTTGCCGTTCGCCTGACCGTAACCAACCTTTCCGGAGAGCGTACCGCCGCTTACCGAGTCGGCGATTTTAATTAAATTAAGCTTTGGGGTAATCGACATATAAATCATCGCCCCCCAACCGATACTGTCATCGGTTAACAGCTTTATTGACGAGCCGCTGGTTATCCAGCCGTTGCCCGAGGCCCCTTTCGTATCCGACATGCTGGCGCCAAGCTGAACGCCAACGCCGGACAAATTGGTTTTAAAAGTCAGTCGGCCGTTATAGGTTCCCGCCGAAGCCAACGACGAATAGAGATAACCATAAAAGTATTTCTCTACCGTAAATGAGGATTCACATGACGCAAACTGAACCGAATCAAACGTTTTATCGCCGCCGGTAATCGATTGTCCAACGGCCAGATCCGGCGACACCGATATCGTTTTCAGATCAACGCTCGTTGAGGCAACACTCGAGTAACACTCTGAAGCCCAGACATTCAGCGATAGCGTGCAAGCGCATCCAGCCATTACCGCCTGGCGAAAAAACCGTGTGTTTGCCTCGCGCTGCCCTGTCAACGGCGGCCTGCATGTTGTTCTGTTTTTCATTTCACCACCTTTTCTCTACTGACATTGCGCATCAAGATTAATTACGCCAGTTTTTTCACCCTCTTGCGGCAGCTGATAATGGGCATGGCACTGCGCATTTTTTCCTTTGCCCCACTGTGCCAGGATGTCGCCCTGCTGCGGCATCCCGGTCAGATACACTGAACCGCCGTCGCTAACGATGCTGTTGACGCTGTCGTCCTCTGCCAGCGTGACGGTGGCGCCGAAAGGAACGTCCGTATTCGCGTGATGCAGATGCATCAACACCCTCGCGCCGATATGCGTTTTAAACCCCGCCAGTACAATCGCCCCTTCCGTCGGCACCACCTGCGCCGTGGAGCTATCGACTTCCGCATTGTCGGCCAGGGTGCTGGTATCAAGCCTTACCGTCGTGCGGCGATACGGCGTGAGATAAGGTACGATGGCATAACCGCGCCAGTCGGTGCTGACCCCGGTGCCGTTTTCCACGGTCACATCGCTGACCCCCGGCGAGCGCACCAGCGCCAGCGACTGGATATCCTCACTCAGCGACTGCGAAAAGGTGACGCCGTAAGGGTGCACCACCACTCCGCCCTGCACGCCATAGTTCACCTGCCTGCTGTCCGGATCGTAGTTGTAACCCATGTTCGCTTCGCCCGCGCGACCGGTATAATCGACGGATAGCGTGCCGTTATTGCCGGAATTTTCATGGTTGCTGTAGCCTTCCATCACGCTATAGCTAAGGTTCGAATCCTTCAAAGCCGTACCGTACAAGCTAACCTGCTGGGTGGTGTCTCCGTGGCGGTTAGTGTTGAGGCTATATCCGGCATAGGCTTTCGGCAGCCATTTACTCAGCGGGATACTGATATTCAACGCGCCCTGATGGTCGTCCTCTGTTCCCGGCATGCTGCTGAAGGTGTAATTCAGGCCCAACGTCATGCCATCCCAGCTGGTGTCGTAGCCGAGGGACAGGTTTCGCTCATATCCACCTTCGTTCCAGTAATCCTGCTGGTAGCCGCTCGCATAAAGCGATCCCCAGCCCTCTGGTAGCGACTGACTGAGTGACAGCTGCCAGCGGGAACGTTTGTTATGGCTTAAGTCAAATTCATCCTGGTCGTTCAGATCGTCATCGTGAGAATCATTGACGATTAGATCCGCCGCATCCTGAAAGCTGTAGTAGCCCTTAGTGGAATAACGGTATGCCGCCAGCGTGATCGTTGAGCCGGTGCTGAGCATACTTTTTGAGTACTGGGCGCGTATGGACTGCCCCTCTTTGTGCTCGTCATTGCTCAAATCGGCCGAGGAATAGGCCCCGTCAAAGGAGATGGAGCCCAGTTCACCGAGGGTGAATCCCATCCCCAACAGCCCGTTCTGGTAGCTATCCGCCAGCTGCGTACCGCCGTATATCGTCATATCGTACGGTAGGCCGTAGATCAGCGTCATCTGGGCGAACTTCGGCTCCTGACCATCGCTGTTGCTGCGGTATTTACCGCCGGTGAAGTCATACTTAAGATGCCCTTCGCGCTGCATGATTGCCACGCTGGAGAACGGCTGGACGAAGCTGCGTTCGCTGCCGTCTGACTCTTTAATCGTTACCAGTAGGTCGCCGTTTGTGGAGTTTGGGTAGAGATCGTCGATCTTAAACGGCCCCGGCGGTACCTGCTTCTGGTAAATCACGCTATTATTCTGGCGAATGGTGACCGTCGCGTTGCTGGTTGCAATGCCATGTACCGTTGGCGCAAAGTTGCGCAGACTGTCAGGCAGCATGTCATCGTCTGAAGAAAGCTGGACGCCGCGGAACGTAAAACCGTCGTAAACATCGGAAGGAGTGGTCGCATCGCCCAGCGTTAACAGCCCCTGTACGGCCTGCACGTCGCGTTGTAAAAAGGTGTTGATGGAGCTCCAGTCGCTTTCGCTGCTCCCGCCGCTGCTAACGTCTTCGCCGCTTGTGGTGTCATGATATTCCGGCGATTTGCTGTAGGTCCAGGTGCTGTAGTTTCGCAGCCGCCACGCGCCCAGGTTAATGCCGCTGTGCAGGTTCAGAAAATAGCTATCTTCCCTTCCAGAATCGTTCTCGTCGCGCCAGGTGTTTGAACCGTTAAAGTCATAGCCCAGCAGCAGCGCCGGCACTCCTTCATCCCACAGCGTCGGGCTGACGGAATCCTGCGCCGCGCTGTTGACGTCAGCCTGCGGTATGGTGAGATCCAGACGCATCTGGCTGTAATCGAGTCTGATCTGGCTATCCGGGACGGTTGCAGCCAGATCGTTGATACTGTTCTTGTTCCGCAGCGCATCGATATCACCAATCTTAATACCCCACTGCGCCAACAGCGCGGGGGTCACCACAGGCGTAAGCTGCCCATGTTTATCCTGCACAAAGTCCAGCGTTTGCGTGTCAACCTGCTCATGGTTCACATAAACGTCTACGTGGTAGCGACCCGGTAGCTGTGAACCGGGTTGGGAAAACTGGCTGAGATCAACGTTAAGTTTGGGTCCACTGGTCTCCAGCGCCGCCATATCGAACTCATCCTGAGCCAGCGCGCCCTGCGTTCCATACAGCGCTAAAATAATAATGCAGGCAAGCGGTTGTAATAAAAAAGCGCTGCTTTTGCCCGCTACGTCTATGGATGGTTGAGACATGATTACCCTTTCCCGTCCAGAACCAACGATCCTGCGCCATAATCATTGATATATTGCCAGGTGATTTTCCCGCCTGCCCCTGCCGGAATGGTGTAATCAGTCGAACCGTGCGGCGCGACCATGGTAAACGCCGTATCGACCACTTTGTCACCGACGTTCAGCTTAAAGAAGCTCAGATACCAAGGGGTTGGATTGGTGACGGTCAGCTTGTTGCCCGTCCTGTGAAAACCGATCGCCTCCATTGCCTCACTGGTGGGATCGGCAACGCCTTTGGGACGATAAAAAAGTTTGATTCGGTTTTTCAGCGAAAAGCGCAGCACGTTCTTGCCCTTATCCGCCGGATTGTTTGCCGGTATCGCCTTCACATCCAGCCAGTAAACGCTTTCCCGATCTGCCGGGAAATTCCCCCCTGTTCTGACAACGCGAATAGTATTTTCTGAACCAGCATCCAGTCGAAACAGCGGTGGCGTAACGGTAAAGGGCAGCGAACCGGTGGTACCAGGACGATCTCCTTTCGGGCCTTTGTCATCGACAAAACTTTGAATAAGGTAGGGAATCTGACCGTTAGCGCTGTTCATCACCTGAATGGACGCTTCCTTATCGCCGCCGTGATAAACCAGTCTCGTACCGCCGATAACGACCCCTGCGTGCGCAGATGTTACGGCGCACATCGCAGCCGCCAGCAGACCGTAAATAACTGACTTTCTCATGAACCGTTGCATCCTCTTTCCTAATCGTTTGAAAACAAGGGCCTCCGTGCCCTGGCGTTCTCCCTGATACGGAGGGTTACTGGTAGCTGATGGTGTAGTCAGCGTGAGAAACCAGCGTACCGGCAGTTGCGGTATCAGCCACAGCAACCATACGCGCGGTGAATGGAATATGTGCTTCGGTAGTGGTAGCGTCCGCCGTCAGGAAAGAGCTAACGTCGACAGCAGAAGACGGGCTGACTTTGGCTGCAGATGCGTCGTACAGCTGAACGCCAACATTAGTAGCCGCGCCGCTGTCGCTGGACTCATTTTTGAACGCCGTGTTCATAGAGCCATCGGCATTGCCAGTAAAAGTCACGCTTGCTGCGGTAACCGTATTCGGGCAAGCGGTGAGATCCAGCGTAAAGTTCGTTGCCGGACCGGTGTCGCCAGCTTTCGCCAGATCAACCGTGTTCACGGTACCCAGGTTCAGGGTTGGGTTTGTCTGATCGTTGATATCCACGGTGCAACTGTCGGCAGTAACGGTACCGACGAAGTTGATCGTTCCATCAACCGCATGAGCCACACCCATCCCTACGCTGAACAATGCTGCCACAGCAGTCATTACAAATTGCTTTTTCATTATTTAATCCTTAATAAAAATATAATCATTACTCATTCATTCTTTTAAAATAGAACCATACAACGGTTCATTCAGGGAAGAATGACCCCTAAATACATTATTTAAGATGACAAACAGCGGAGTAAAATATTGAAAAAGAAAGCCCATGGCGCATTTCAATCAGCACCCTAATGCTTACACGCCAACTTCCTTATGTAATATTAATCTGCAAAAGATTATGAAATAGAACCCCCAACCATCTCAACAGAATATTTCATCCATTATTGGACTTCGCTCAACACCCCGAAAAAAACATCAAAACAACCAAAACATTTTTAAAAAACAACAAGATAGATAAAGGCACTCAACTATCATTTTAAAAGCCCCCTGGTTATCCCAGTTCTAATATGTTCAGGTACTTGCTCGCTTTCTCTTAACGCACTACAAAATAACGCTTCACAACATTGCCTTTTTATACAGCCGAGCGTCGAGATTCCAGCATCGATCATGGCTGCTCTTTAAATAAAAATTTGAATGCAGACGGCTCTCAACCATCGCCTATTTATGGGGTCAGGATAAATGCAAAAAAATATTATACGAGCCTCCAAAGCAGGGGTTCATAACACTCGGGGAGTCACTACTCGTATGCCATATGACGGTAGGTACTTGTGCCTTGAACAGCGCTTGCTCTGTTCCCGTAGGGGCGAGGTCTTAGGCCGAGTAACAAAGCCAACGCACATGCAACTTGAAGTATGATGGGCATAAACAGATAGTTGCGGAAAAAACACACCCTATCAGCAGGGCATCAGAAATGAGATTAAATAAAGCGTACTCACTCGCCTTAACGTCCTGTTAAAGCGGGTTAATTATTTTCCTTTAGCGTCTTCACGGCGTATCGCTTTGTCTATTACCCTTATCGGTACTCCCACTTACCGGATACGACAATGATGGCTGATTACACGTTTATTGATACCGTCCCTACGGCGGAGGATTTTTGTCGCCTGCGCGTCATATCAGGTATGTCGCCACGTCCGCTGGAAGGCGCCCGCGCGGGTCTGCCGCGTAGCTGCTACGGCGTGCATGTCCTCTATGCGGACGTGCCCGTTGGTATGGGACGCATCGTCGGCGACGGCGCGCTGAACTTTGAAATCGTCGACGTCGCCGTGGACCCGGCCCATCAGGGAAAAGGTCTCGGTCGCCAGATCATGCAGAAAATCGTCTCCTGGCTGGATGAAAACGCGGTTAAAGGGGCATACGTCTCGTTGGTGGCGGATGTTCCCGAACTGTACGCCAAATTTGGGTTTTCCAGCGTCAGGCCAGAAAGTGAAGGTATGGCCAAGATCTGGAAATAATGCGGGACGCGATCGCTTGATTGGAAATATCAAAAAGCGATATAAAAACAAATAATTAAATTATCGCTGCACATCTTTCAACCGTTTTTCCTCCCAGGAAATCGTTGTTGTCCAAATGGCAACTCGTACTCCCGCACGAACCCCACTATTCTGTACGGCATTCTAATGCGAGGGGTTCTATGGCACGCTTTCTTATCTGCAGTTTTGCGCTGGTTCTGCTTTATCCATCCGGCATCGATATGTATCTGGTCGGTCTACCGCGCATTGCGCAGGATCTGGGGGCCAGTGAAGCGCAGCTGCATATCGCCTTTTCGGTTTATCTGGCGGGAATGGCCGCGGCGATGCTATTTGCGGGTCGTATCGCCGATAAATCAGGGCGCAAGCCGGTGGCTATTTTCGGTGCCGTTGTCTTCATACTGGCCTCCCTTCTCTGCTCGCAGGCGCAGGTCAGCGCACACTTCCTGGCTGGGCGTTTTATTCAGGGGATTGGCGCGGGCAGCTGCTACGTCGTCGCCTTTGCGGTGCTGCGCGATACCCTCGACGATCGCCGCCGGGCGAAAGTGCTTTCCCTTCTTAACGGTATCACCTGCATTATTCCGGTTCTGGCGCCGGTACTCGGCCACCTGATTATGCTGAAATACCCGTGGCAGAGCCTGTTCTATACCATGGCCGGCATGGGCGTTCTGGTGGGACTGCTCTCGGTCTTTATCTTGCGGGAAACGCGCCCAATAGCCGCGCCACATGCGGCGATGCAGCAAAATAATATCCCCGAGTCGCTGCTTAACCGCTTTTTTCTCAGCCGAATTATCATAACCACCCTGAGCGTGACGGCTATCCTGACTTACGTTAACGTCTCCCCGGTGATCATGATGGAAGTGATGGGCTTCGATCGCGGCACCTATTCCATGGCGATGGCGCTAATGGCGCTTGTTAGCATGGTGGTGTCGTTCTCAACGCCGTTCGCTTTGACGCTATTTAAGCCCCGCACCCTGATGCTGACCTCGCAGGTACTGTTCTTTATCGCCGGCGTGCTGCTGAGCCTCTCCACCAGCCAGACGATGACGATGCTGGGTCTGGGGCTGATTTGCGCCGGGTTCTCCGCCGGCTTTGGCGTAGCAATGAGTCAGGCCCTTGGGCCATTCACCCTGCGCGCCGGCGTGGCGAGTTCTGTTTTGGGAATTGCTCAGGTCTGCGGCTCTTCACTGTGGATTTGGCTGGCGGCTATCATCGGACTCAGCGCGATGAATATGCTGATCGGGATACTTATTGCCTGTAGCATAGTGAGCATTGTTCTGATTATGGTCACCTCTCCGGCGCGGGCCGCGCAACGCTATGAAGAAACCCCTGTCGAGTCTCGATCTTAACCTGCTGCTGTGCCTGCAGCTCTTAACCCAGGAGCTCAGCGTCACCCGCACGGCGAAACGGATGAACGTTTCGCCGTCGGCAGTGAGTAAATCGCTGGCCAAACTGCGCGCCTGGTTTGACGATCCGCTGTTTGTCAAAACGCCTCTGGGACTGTCACCCACGCCGCTGATGAGCAGTATGGAGCAGGATCTGGCGGACTGGATGCAGATGGGTAATCAGATCCTCGATAAGCCTCATCACACCATGCCGAGCGGGTTAAAGTTTGAGCTGGCGGCAGAGTCGCCGCTGCTGATGATCCTGCTGAATACGCTTTCACAGCGGATCTACCAGCGCTATCCGCAGGCGCTGATCCGCCTGCGTAACTGGGATTATGATTCGCTGGATGCGATTATTCGCGGTGAAGTCGACATCGGTTTTTGCGGCCGGGAAACCCATCCTCGCTCCCGTGAACAGCTCAGCCTGCTGCCCTGGTATATCGATTTTGAAATCCTGTTTACCGATCTCCCGCAGGTATGGCTGCGCGCCGATCATCCCGCGCTGAACGAGGAGTGGAATCTGGACACTTTCCTGCGTTATCCGCATATCAATATCTGTTGGGAACAAAGCGATACCTGGGCGCTGGATGATGTTCTGCACGATCTGGGGCATAAACGCACCGTGGCGTTGACCGTCCCGGGTTTTGAGCAGTCGCTGTTTATGGCGGCCCAGCCTCATCATACGATGTTGGCCACCGCCCCGCGCTATTGCCAGCGTTACAATCAACAGCACCATCTGCCGCTGGTTTCACTCCCGTTGCCGCTGGAGCCGTCCCAGCTGGAGAAAATACGCGTCCCCTTCACCCTCCTGTGGCATAAGCGCAACAGCTACAATCCGAAGATCGTCTGGCTGCGAGAAACGCTCAGGCAGCTCTATACTGAACCGCTCTAGCGTTGGATTAGCCCGTCTTGCGCAATAAATTGTAAAATTTATGCAATTTATTGCGCAAGGGGTGATTTCCGCATTAAAACCTGGCAATTCTGAGCGATAATATAATTCGCAATTTCTATCATTGACCATTAATCACGGAGCGACGAATGGCAACGCATTTTGCAAGAGGGATACTCAACACCCGGGAACCGCTATCAACACGCCTGTCAGCGGCCTGTCATCAATCCGCCTGCCGCCTGCCTGAGTACCGACAAAGCCGCTATCGCGCATCACGGTCACTCCTCGCAGAACTCCTCTTTATGCTGTACGGCATCAGCGAACTTCCTGAAATTATTGACGAAGAGAATGGAAAACCCGCTTTCCGCGACGAAAATCTCCCGCGTTTTTCCATCTCCTATGCCGGGAATATTGTCGGCGTCGCGTTATCCACCGAAGGTGATTGCGGCCTGGATATGGAATTACCGCACGCCTCCCGCAGTTTACATGCCTCGCCCGACGCCGACCGCTACGTCTTTAACAGTAATGAGCGGGTATGGATTAGCAACCAGCACGATCCTGATGAAGCGCGCGCTCAGCTTGACGCACTCCGCAAAAGCGTCATGAAACTGACCGGTGAAAACGCCGTTAACCTCCAGCTTCTTCCGGGCTCCGGACGATTACGGACAAGCGGGACGCAGTCAATCGAAGCGGTGTGCGATGCCGAAACGGTGCTGGTCTGGTCCATCGCCGCCAGTCCGGATATCGGCCAGCTGAAAGTCTGGGAATATAATGGTAAAGAGGGCTGGCGTAGCCTGCCCGACGCGCAGGCTCGCGCCAGAGAGCCGTCCGCCCGGCTGATGCGTTTCACCCATTTACCGGTAGAAAAAGCCTTCTCCCTCAACTGACCGGATAACCCGGCCATCATGATGCAAAGGAGCAATCATGTCTGATACGTTGAAAGTTGTTACGTTACTCGGAAGTCTGCGCAAAGGCTCTTTTAATGCCATGGTCGCGCGTACCCTCCCCGGCATCGCGCCCGCAGGAATGGCGGTTTCCGCGTTACCGTCCATTGGCGATATTCCTCTCTATGATGCCGACGTCCAGCAGGAAGAGGGATTCCCACAAAGCGTTCAGGATATCGCTCAGCAAATTCGCGAGGCTGATGGCGTGGTTATCGTTACGCCGGAATACAACTACTCGGTGCCCGGCGGCCTGAAAAACGCCATCGACTGGCTATCTCGCCTGCCGGAACAGCCGCTGGCCGGTAAGCCGGTACTGATTCAAACCAGTTCGATGGGGGCTATTGGCGGTGCGCGCTGTCAGTATCACCTGCGTCAGATTCTGGTATTCCTCGACGCTATGGTGATGAATAAGCCCGAATTTATGGGCGGCGTGATTCAGAACAAAGTGGATCCGCAGGAGGGGAAAGTCGTCGATCAGAGCACGCTCGATCATCTGAGCGGACAGCTTAGCGCTTTTGCCGAATATATTCAGCGGGTTAAAGCCTGATAGACGCCGTCACACTCGCCAGAACGGCTGAGTGTGACGGCGCGGGTATTAATGCGCGTCGATAAACACAATCTTCAGCACAAACAGCAGCGAAACCACAATCACGCATGGGCTGAGGTCGCGCAGTCGACCGGTACCGATCTTCATTACGCAGTAAGAGATAAAGCCTAAGGCAATACCTTCCGTAATGGAGAAGCTAAACGGCATCATCACGGCGGTAATAAACGCCGGCACTGATTCGGTTAAATCATCCCACTTCACGCGCGCCAGGCTGGAGGTCATCAGGACGCCAACGTAAATCAGCGCGCCGGCTGCGGCATAGGCCGGGACCATACCCGCCAGCGGCGACAGGAAGATCACCAGCAGGAACAAGAGACCAACGACCACGGCGGTTAAGCCGGTACGTCCGCCTACGGAAACGCCCGAGGAAGATTCAATATAGGCGGTTACGGAAGAGGTGCCGATAAAGGAGCCCGCAACGGACGAGACGCTATCGACAAACAGCGCCTGCTTCATCCGCGGGAACTTACCCTGCGCATCGGCCAGACCAGCTTTATCGGTCACGCCGATCAGGGTACCGGAGGAGTCGAACAGGTTCACCAGCATAAACGAGAAGATCACGCCCGCCAGGCCGAGATTCAGCGAGCCTGCCAGGTCAACATGCCCAATGACCGTCGTGACGCTCGGCGGCATGGATACGATTCCGGTGTAGTGAACGTCGCCCAGCAGCCAGCCCAGCAGCGTGGTAACCACGATAGAAACCAGCACCGCGGCGTGGATGTTGCGGGAAGCCAGAATCGCAATAATAAAGAAGCCAAGAATGCCCAGCAGTACGCTGTGGGACGTCAGGTTGCCGATGCTCACCAGGGTTTCCGGGTTGGCGACGATCACGCCGGCGTTCTTCAGGCCCATCATACCGATGAACAGGCCAATACCGCTGGTGATACCGATACGCAGGCTAACCGGGATATTGGCGATCATCCAGTAGCGTACGCGGAAAATCGTCAACAGCAGCAGGCCAACCGCCCCCCAGAAAATCGCGCCCATCCCGACCTGCCACGGCAGGCCCATTGCCTGTACCACGACAAAAGCAAAGAAGGCGTTCAGTCCCATCGCCGGCGCCAGGGCCACCGGAAGGTTAGCGAACAGGCCCATCATGATGCTGCCGAACGCGGCGATCAGACAGGTTGTGACGAACACGGCGCTGGTATCCATACCCGCCACGCCGAGGATCTGTGGGTTAACAAAAACGATGTACACCATTGTCAGAAAAGTGGTGAAACCTGCAATCGCTTCGGTGCGTGCCGTCGTGCCGTGTTCACGTAGTTTGAACACGCGCTCCAGCAGACCCGGGCCAGATGACTGGCTGGTTTGTTGTTGACTCATTATCGGTTTCCGAACAAAGGAGGGAAAATTCGTCGCTATCCTATACCAAAATGCGACAATAAGGGCGGTTGTGAGATACTTTTTTTCATCGATTTTGCTTATACGGCAACGATTGCGTCTCACTAATCAGCAAGACGAAAACGTTAACTTATTAAAATGGAAACGACATGACCCAACCAGAAGCAGTATTTTTCGACTGTGACGGCACGCTGGTCGACAGCGAGGTGATCTGCTCCCGCGCCTACGTTCACATGTTCAGGGAATTCGGCATTACGCTGGATTTAGACGAGATTTTTAAGCGCTTCAAAGGCGTTAAGCTGTACGAGATTATCGACACCATTAACGCGGAGTACGGCGTTAATCTGGACAAGGCGACCCTTGAGCCGGTGTACCGCGATGAAGTCGCGCGCCTGTTTGATACTGAACTGGAAGTCATTTCTGGCGCACAGGCGCTGCTGGACGCGGTCAGCGTGCCGATGTGCGTGGTCTCCAACGGCCCGGTGAGCAAAATGCAGCACTCTCTCGGTAAAACCGCAATGCTGCACCATTTCCCGGAGCGTCTGTACAGCGGCTACGATATCCAGCGCTGGAAGCCCGATCCGGCCCTGATGCTGCATGCCGCAAAAGCGATGAACGTTAACGTCGAGAACTGCATTCTTGTCGACGACTCCAGCGCAGGCGCGCAGTCGGGGATCGCCGCCGGCATGGAAGTGTTCTACTTCTGCGCCGATCCGCATAATAAGCCGATCGAACATCCGAAGGTGACGACGTTTACCCGCCTCGAAGAGCTACCTGAGTTATGGCAGGCGCGCGGCTGGAATATAACGCGATAAACCTGGAGCGTAGCGCTATCAGGGCGCGTCCCGCCTGCGCTACGCTGAAAGTGGATTACGGTTGACTCAACTCCGCAGCCGCCGCTTTATCAGCCACTATCACCAGGGATGGATGCAGTTTCAGCACCGAAGCCGGAACCCGTTCGCTGACTTCGCCTTCAATCACCTGTTGTAGCGCCTGCGCCTTTGCGGCGCCGCTGACGATAAGCAGCAGGTTTTTCGCCGCCATGACGCTTTTTGGCCCCATCGTGACGTAGCTATCCGGCACCGCAGAGAAGTCGCCGTCCATCTCGCCGTGAGCGACCAGATCCACCATATCGCCGACGATAGGGACTTCCACCGTCACATCGTGGAAGCGCGTGGTATTCGGCAAATTACCGCAAAAATGGCCGTCAGCGCCGAGGCCCATCACTATCAGATCGAGGCCCCCTTCGTCCTGTAACCGCTGGTCGTGATGCCTGAAGTTTTCATGGCTGAGCGGGTGGATATTCTCTTCAGAGATTTGCGCGGGGGTGAAAAACAGGCTGCGCAGATTGGAAATTGTCACGCCTTCACGATCCTGTCCGCGGAACGGAATCTCGTCAAAGTTGTAATAATGGACCTGAGAATAGAACGATTTACCTTTAACCGCGTCCGTCAGATGTTCATACATTTTCTTCGGCGTACTGCCTGCCGTTACCGCCAGGTTCACCCTGCGCGGCGCGGTGATGTAGCCCAGAACGTGATGGCTGGCGACCAGGCTCATCTCTGCATAATCTTCCGTCACGATTAATTTCATATTGTCTCCCTCAAGGTATTGAAGATAAGGAGCCAGCGAACTGGCTCCTTCATGTTATTTGAACAACTTCTGTACAAATTCGGCGTAGGCGGGACGCCAGACGTCCATTTCATGGTTCAGGCCCGGATACTCATGGTAATCAAAGTTGATTTTCTGCTTCTCCAGCTCCGCTTTCAGCCCGGCGATATCCTTGCCGGTAACCACGTCTTTCTCGCCCACGACGACGGTAAAGTTACGCAGCTGCTTGTTGATCGCCTGTGGGTTGTGTAGCTGCGCCTCGACGCCGGCATCCGGTACCGTGGTTGTCGTTACGCCGCTGAACGTCGCCAGCCAGCCGAAGCTCTCCAGATGGTTCATTCCGGAGACCAGCGCCTGATAACCGCCCTGCGACAGCCCGGCAAGCGCCCGGCCGTCCGCGTCTTTACGCACGTTAAAGCGCGCATCAATCAGCGGAATAATATCGTTCATCAGCTCTTTATCAGCCGCTTTCGCATTCAGCGGATAGAAGGTTTTACGCCGCTCCTGCGGCGGGAAGTTTTCCGCAATCGCGTCAGGAATATCGGTTTCGGTATCCGGCACCACCACCAGCATGGGCTTGATTTTGCCTTCCGCCAGCAGGTTATCCATGATTTGCGGAATACGGCCCTGGTCGATGGCCGACAGTCCGCTGTCGCCAAAACCGTGATAGAAATAGAGCACCGGCAGCGGTTCGCCGGTACCGGTATAGCCTGGCGGCGTCCACACGTAGACGCGACGCTCAGCGTTCAGCGCCTTTGAATGATAGGTCAGGGTTCGTAGCTCGCCGTGGGCGACCGCGCGATCGTCAAGAATGCTGCCGGGTACCAGGATCAGGCTGGTATTCACCTGACGCTGTGGCTTCTGATAGCGGCTACCGGTATCGACGGAACGGAATCCGTCGACATCAAAATAGTATTCGTAGAGTTTGGGTGCCAGCGCATCGCTTTTCCATGTCCAGATCCCCTGCTCATCTTTGCTCATATCATGGGAGACAAAGGTATCCGGCGTTGCCCCCGTCACCACGGACACCCGTTTTGCATCCGGGGCAAACAGGCGGAAGGTGATACTCTTATCGGCGTTAACCTGCGTAATATACTGGCTGACCGGGATCGCCGCGCTCGGCGTGACCGGAAACGGCGCGGCATGAGCGGTAAACGCCGCGCCCGCCAGCGCCAGAGCGAAGTAAATAGCATGTCGTTTCATCTTTATTCCTCTTTAGAATTTTGTCCTGACCGTTGCCAGCCTTACCACCAGATTTCAGCCTGAGCGCCAACGGCAAACTGATCGTTCTTACCATCTTCAAAAATGCTGCTGGTATTGCTGTTAGCCGCCTTATCCAGGTCGATATCCTTCGCTTTAATATAAGTCGCATAGAAACGAATTTCCGGGCGGGAGGTCAGCATACTGGTATTCACTTTAAAGGTATGGAACAGGGTAGTTTTGTAGCCGGATTCGTTATATTTCTTGCCGGTACTATCTTTGTTCTGCTGCTTGAAATAGCCCAATTCAACGCCGGTCTGATTATATTTATCCCAGATCCAGGCCGGGCGCACGACGGCGCGAAGAGACTCAAAATCGGAGTGCGCGCCGGTCTCGTAGCTGTAGACATCATTACCAAAGGAGTAAACGATGGCGTTCGCCATAATAATGTCATCACTCAAATAGGTTTCCCCCTGCGAGGTCAAGCGAACGGCGGTGCCGTTGGTATGATCGCCATAGTATCTGCCGTTGAATGTGGTATACGGACTGGATCCCGCATAGCGCGAGAAGCTGCTGGCGATGGAGTTATTTGCCAGCAGGAAGGAAAATTCGTTAAATCCGCCGTTATCAAAGTTCTGCGTTAACGACGTCCCCGCCATCCAGGTATCTTTCCATTCATAATATCCATTATTACCTTCATTATATTTCTCGGATGAACTCTGATTTGCCGCGACATACCGGCCGCTGACCATCAATGACGCCTTATCCCAAAGCGGGATCTCTTTATAACGAATATCAATAGTATTGGTGTTAATTTGCTGGCTTTTGGTCAACGTACGGTTGTAGTCATCAACGTCCTCGCGCACCAGCGCAATATCAAACTTACCCGCGCCCACCTTCCAGTTTTCAAGGCCAACGCCGGCTGCGGCATCGGTTCTTTGCGTTTTCCAGTCCAGCATCTGGATTTCAATTTTCGGCGCACCGTGCTTACCCACCCAGAAATCCGCTTCCGGCGCGAATGGCAGGAAACCTTTGGTGTTGACGTACATATCAGAGAACTGCATATAGTTCTCGCCGCCAGCGTTATCGCCAAACCAGCCGGAGGAATACTGCTGCCCGACGTTGCCGTCAAGCATCACGATCGCATCAACCCGCTTATTGCCTTCCTGATAGACCCGCTGCTTAAGTTGTAAATCAAACCAGCCCGAATATTCATTACCAAAGCGACCCAGCGAGCCAATCGCCCAGGACTTAGGTGAACCATGGGATGCGGTCCCCCAGCCGGAACGGTAATAGCCGTTATAGCTGAAGCCAATTTCATCCTTCACAAACTTGCTGAAATCCTTCATTGTCATCGAGCTATAAATGGACTCGCCGTTAGCCGCGGGCTGTTCGTTTTTCACCAGAACCGCCGCCGGTTTTGCAGCGCCGCCTGCCGGCGCGGGCGCGCTGACAACCTGCGCGGACGCACTCTGCTCAGGTGCGCCAGGCTGCGTACTGGCAATCCAGAGTCGATTTCTGGCCTTCTCTTCATCTTGATATTTTTTTAGTTCGCTCTGCGTATCCTTAAGCGCCTTCTCCAGAAGCTCAAGACGCTGTTCAACGGTTAGCGATTCCGCCATAGCATGGGTTGTATAAGCGAGCGGCGCCATAATAAGTATGGCCGAGGTAATCAGATTTCTTTTAAACATAAGTTCCCTTTATATAAAAACAGGTGCAACTGAATATCGCGATAAAATGTCAACTAACGCGAAGGCGTATTTTTATTTTTCTATCGAATAAAGCTTGTTACCGAAAAGGTGCTTCCCCTTAAGGAAAAAAGAACGTTATTAAAACCAGCACTATTATTTATTCGGTTAATACCATCCTGGTTTACCCACAAACAGCCTTGCATCAAATCAAAAAAAACCTGAAGCAATCCCCCTGCAGAAAACAGAGGAGGCTTGCTTCAGGTTTTGCCCGCGCTGCGGTAACAATCCCTTTCATCGGCTAATGGCGGATTATCTGGCAAAAAAAAACCTGACATCACCAGGTTAACGGTGATGTCAGGTTTTGCCTGCTTGCGCAGTAACAATCCAGAGTTTTATTCGAGCCTTGCCGCAACAAGTCACCCGATTAATGTACCGCATTGTTACGCTATTAAAATCAAACCACAATTGATGAAATTATTATTTGTGACGACAATCGCACCAATTTTGTTAATTAAAAACAGGAGTAATATTAATCATAACTAATTCTGATAAATCCTTTATCAGAATTAGTCTCTGTGATTTATTACTCTTTAGGATCTTTCCCGGCCAGCAGTTTATCCAGCTCGTCGCCGCCAACGTGACGGAAATCCTGACCTTTAACGAAGTAGAAAATATATTCGCAGATGTTCTGACAACGGTCGCCGATACGCTCAATCGAGCGGGCACAGAACAGGGCGGTCAGGACGCTTGGAATGGTGCGCGAATCTTCCATCATATAGGTCATCAGCTGGCGCACGATGCCTTCATATTCCTGGTCGACTTTCTTATCTTCGCGATAAATACGCACCGCTTCATCAAGGTCCATACGCGCAAAGGCGTCCAGCACATCATGCAGCATCTGCACGGTGTGGCGCCCCAGCGATTCCAGGCTCACCAGCAGCGGCTGATGCTGCTGGGAGAATTTTTCCAGCGCGGTGCGGCAGATTTTATCCGCGACGTCGCCGATGCGTTCCAGCTCGGCGATGGTTTTAATAATCGCCATCACCAGACGCAGGTCGCTGGCGGTCGGCTGACGCTTGGCGATGATGCGCACGCAGGCCTCATCGATCGCCACTTCCATCATATTGACCTGCTTGTCGCCGTCAATAACGCGCTTTGCCAGTTCGCTGTCCTGGTTATGCATCGCGGTGATCGCATCAGAAAGCTGCTGCTCCACCAGCCCACCCATGGTCATGACCTGGGTGCGGATGTACTCCAGTTCAGCATTGAACTGGCCGGAAATATGTTTGTTAAGATTTAGGTTATCCATAGTATCTCCTGATTGCCCAATAGGTTAGAGCCTGGTAGCAGAAGGGCAATCAACCGTAGCGGCCAGTAATATAATCTTCAGTTTGCTTCTTAGCGGGCTTGGTAAACAGATCGTCCGTGTTGCTGAATTCAATCAGCTCGCCAAGATACATAAATGCCGTATGGTCGGAGCAACGCGCGGCCTGCTGCATGTTGTGGGTCACGATAACGACGGTGTAATCCTGTTTCAGTTCAGTGATCAGCTCTTCAATACGCCCGGTAGAGATCGGGTCCAGCGCCGAGCAGGGCTCATCCAGCAGCAGAACTTCTGGACGAATAGCGATACCGCGCGCGATGCACAGACGCTGCTGCTGGCCACCGGAGAGAGAATATCCGCTCTGATGCAGTTTATCTTTGGTTTCATTCCACAATGCGGCTTTGGTCAATGCCCACTGCACGCGCTCATCCATATCCGTGCGGGAAAGCTTCTCAAACAGGCGCACGCCAAAGGCGATGTTGTCATAAATCGACATCGGGAACGGCGTCGGCTTCTGGAACACCATCCCCACTTTGGCGCGCAGCAGGGCGATATCTTGGGTGTTGGTCAGAATATTATCGCCATCGAGCAGAATTTCGCCTTCCGCACGCTGCTCCGGGTACAGCTCAAACATTTTGTTGAACGTACGCAGCAGCGTGGATTTACCGCAGCCTGACGGTCCGATAAACGCCGTAACCTGGTTTTTGGTAATATCCAGGTTGATGTTTTTCAGGGCATGGAATTTTCCGTAGTAGAAATTCAGGTTACGAACTGAAAGTTTACCCGGGGTCGCATTCACCATACTCATCTCGTTCTTTTCCTCATTCGGCGCCGCGTTTCGCCGCGCCGCAAAAATTAACCGTGTTTATTCTTCGCGAAAACAACGCGCGCCAGAATGTTCAGCAGCAATACGCACAGGGTGATAATCAAGACCCCGGCCCATGCCAGTTGCTGCCACTCCGCAAAGGGACTCATGGCAAATTTGAAAATCGTCACCGGCAGGTTAGCAATCGGCTGCATCATGTCGGTGCTCCAGAACTGGTTGGAGAGCGCGGTAAACAGCAGCGGCGCCGTTTCCCCGGCGATACGGGCGATGGCCAGCAGAATACCGGTCATAATGCCCGATACCGATGCTTTCAGGGTGATCGCAGAGATCATGCGCCACTTCGGCGTACCCAACGCATATGCCGCCTCACGCAGGCTGTCCGGTACCAGCTTCAACATGTTTTCAGTGGTACGAATAACGATAGGCACCTGCAGCAGCGCCAGCGCAATCACGCCCGCCCAGCCGGAAAAGTGCTGCATCTGCGCAACGACGATGGTGTAAACAAACAGACCGACGACAATCGACGGCGCGGAAAGCAGGATATCGTTAATAAAACGAATCACTTCGGCCAACAAGGATTTACGGCCATATTCCGCCAGATAAATTCCCGCCAGAATCCCCAGCGGGGTACCGATAACCGTCGACCAGAGGATCAGCAATCCGCTGCCCGCCAGGGCGTTTGCCAGACCACCGCCCGCCGTATTTGGCGGCGGCGTCATTTCAGTAAACAGCGCCAGGCTCATGCCGTCGATGCCGCGGGTGACGGTGGACATCAGGATCCAGATCAGCCAGAACAGACCAAACGCCATGGTCGCCATCGATAGCGTCAGAGCGAGACGGTTTTTCATGCGGCGTTTTGCCTGCATTTTGCGACGGGATTCCGCCAGCTCCGCGGTGGTTTGTAATTCAATCGTCGCCATTAGCGAGCCCCCTCATTCTTAGCCAGGCGCATGATCATAAACTTCGATGCGGCCAGAACAATAAAGGTGATAACGAACAGAATCAGGCCCAGCTCCATCAATGCGGCAACGTGCAGTCCGGTTTCCGCTTCGGCAAACTCATTCGCCAGCGCGGAGGTGATGCTGTTGCCCGGCATATATAACGAAGCGCTATCAAGCTGGTAGGTGTTGCCGATAATAAAGGTCACCGCCATGGTTTCCCCCAGCGCGCGCCCCAGACCGAGCATTACCCCGCCGATCACGCCGTTTTTGGTGAAAGGCAGAACGATACGCCAGATAACTTCCCACGTTGTGCAGCCGATACCGTAGGCGGACTCTTTCATCATCACCGGCGTCTGTTCAAAGACGTCACGCATAACGGCCGCGATGTAAGGAATGATCATGATGGCCAGAATCACGCCCGCCGCCAGAATACCGATACCAAATGCCGGGCCCGCAAAGAGCGCGCCAACGAACGGAATGGTCGACAGAACGTTGCCAACCGGCTCCTGAAAATAGGTCGCAAACAGCGGGGCGAAAATAAACAGGCCCCACATGCCGTAAACGATACTGGGGATCGCGGCCAGCAGCTCAATAGCGATACCCAGCGGGCGCTTCAGCCAGGCGGGTGACAGTTCCGTCAGGAACAGCGCAATACCGAAGCTCACCGGTACGGCGATCAGCAGCGCGATAAATGAGGTGACCAGCGTCCCGTAAATGGGTACCAGGGCGCCGAAAATCTGGTTCGGTGCATCCCACTCTTTGGTCCACAGAAAGGCAAAGCCAAATTTCTCAATGCTTGGCCAGGACGAAATGATAAGGGAGACGATGATGCCGCCAAGCATCAATAGCACAATCAGCGCCGCCAGTTTTACCAGCACGCTGAAAATTATGTCACCCTTTTTCCCCGGAGGGTTAAATGCCGGCTTGGTTGCAGCCATAAGTTACTCTTCAGTTTCGGGCCAGAAAAAATCGTAGTTTACTGATCTTTCTGGCAAAGGTAATGCCATACCCTAAATAATTCGAGCTGCAGGCAGCTGGCTTGTGGATCCCCGGGAACATAGATGGGCTATGTGACCGGGGTGAACAAGCGCTGCCAACGCACCTGTAGCTCGAAGGCTGACGGGTATTAGTACAGCGCTTTACCGCTGCTGTCCTTTACGTTGGTCTTCCATGCCGCGCGAACTTGCTCAACCACGCTTTCCGGCAGGGTAGCATAGTCCAGCGCGTTGGCTTCTTTACCGCCGTTTTTATACGCCCAGTCGAAGAACTTCAGCACTTCGGCGGTCTGCTCTGGCTTGTTGGAAGCCTTGTGGACCAGAATGAAGGTGGTTGAAGTGATCGGCCATGCGTTGTCGCCTTTCTGATTCGTCAGATCCTGTGCAAAGGATTTGCTCCAGTCGATTTCTTTCGCCGCGTTAGCGAAGTTATCTTCAGTCGGGCTCACCGGCTTGCCATCGGCGGACAGCAGTTTGGTGTAAGCGAGGTTGTTCTGTTTTGCGTAGGCATATTCTACGTAGCCGATAGAGCCCGGCAGACGCTGAACGAACGCGGCGATGCCGTCGTTGCCTTTACCGCCCAGACCGGTCGGCCAGTTAACGGTTGAGCCCGCGCCGATTTTAGATTTCCACTCTTCGTTCACCTTCGCCAGATAGCTGGTGAAAACGAAGGAAGTACCGGAACCATCAGCACGACGAACCACCGCGATGTTCTGAGAAGGCAGCTTCATGCCCGGGTTGAGCTTAGCAATCGCCGCGTCATCCCATTTTTTGATTTTGCCCAGGTAGATATCACCCAGCGTTTTACCGTCAAGCACCAGCTCACCGGATTTCACGCCAGGCAGGTTAATTGCCAGCACTACGCCGCCGATAACGGTCGGAAACTGGAACAGACCTTCCTGAGCCAGCTTGTCATCAGCAAGAGGTGCATCAGAAGCACCGAAGTCTACGGTGTTGGCCGTAATTTGTTTTACGCCGCCAGAGGAGCCGATACCCTGGTAATTGACTTTATTACCCGTTTCCTTGTTATAGGTATCTGCCCATTTGGCATACACCGGCGCGGGGAAAGTTGCACCTGCGCCAGTCAGGCTTGCTGCTGCAAAAACAGAGAAAGCGCTCATCGATAAGGTCGCGGCGACAACTGTTGCGACGGTGGTACGCATAACGTTCATAATGTCTCCTGCTGGATTCGTAAACCATTGTTTCGAAGCTATGGTGAGCAAAATAGGACAAACAGGTGACAGTAAAATGTACGAATTATTACAGTTTTATGACAAGCAAAAAGACGGGAATTTACGTTAAATAAAAACAATACAAATCATATTGTTACTATGGTTAATGATAGAAAGATTAGCGGAAAATTTTATTTTTATGACAGCGCAAAAGCGTCTCAAAAATGACAGGCTGTCATAAAGCGGGGGGATCTCGCTGTTCGCCGCAAATAAAAAGGGCTGCCCGACGGCAGCCCTTTCAACGCTGTAAAATCGTTATTCCACGGTAACTGATTTCGCCAGGTTACGCGGCTGGTCAACGTCAGTCCCTTTGATCAGCGCGACGTGATACGCCAGCAGCTGCAGCGGTACGGTATAGAAGATTGGCGCGATCGCCTCTTCAACATGCGGCATCTCGATGATGTGCATATTGTCGCTGCCGGTGAAACCCGCATCGCCGTCAGCAAAAACGTACAGCTGGCCGCCGCGAGCGCGAACCTCTTCAATATTGGATTTCAATTTTTCCAGCAGTTCGTTGTTCGGCGCGACCACCACCACCGGCATTTCAGCGTCAATCAGCGCCAGCGGACCATGCTTCAGCTCGCCGGCAGCATAGGCTTCCGCATGAATATAGGAGATCTCTTTCAGCTTCAGCGCCCCTTCCAGGGCAATGGGATACTGATCGCCGCGGCCAAGGAACAGCGCGTGGTGTTTGTCAGAGAAGTTCTCAGCCAGCGCCTCAATGCGCTTGTCCTGCGAAAGCACCTGCTCAATGCGGCTCGGCAGCGCCTGCAGACCATGCACGATATCATGTTCAATCGACGCATCCTGGCCTTTGAGTCGCGCCAGTTTCGCCACCAGCATCAGCAGAACGGTCAGCTGCGTCGTGAAGGCTTTAGTCGAGGCGACGCCGATTTCCGTCCCGGCGTTGGTCATCATCGCCAGATCGGACTCACGCACCAGGGATGATCCAGGCACGTTACAAATCGCCAGCGACCCCAGATAGCCCAGCTCTTTCGACAGGCGCAGGCCGGCGAGGGTGTCCGCCGTCTCGCCGGACTGAGAGAGGGTGATCATCAGGCTGTTGCGACGCACGGCCGATTTGCGATAGCGGAACTCGGAGGCGATTTCAACATCGCACGGCACCCCTGCCAGCGACTCAAACCAGTAGCGGGACACCATACCTGAGTTGTAGGAGGTGCCGCAGGCGATGATCTGAATATGCTCGACCTTAGACAGCAGCTCGTTAGCCTGCGGGCCCAGCTCGCTTAAATCAACCTCGCCGTGGCTAATGCGCCCGGAGAGGGTATTTTTGATGGCGTTCGGCTGCTCGTAGATCTCTTTCTGCATATAGTGACGATAGATACCTTTATCGCCCGCGTCGTACTGCAGACTGGATTCAATATCCGGGCGCTGCACTTCGGCGCCGGATTTGTCAAAGAGAGTCACGGAACGGCGGGTGACTTCCGCAATATCGCCCTCTTCGAGGAAGATAAAGCGGCGGGTAACCGGCAGCAGCGCCAGCTGATCGGAGGCAATGAAGTTTTCCCCCATCCCCAGGCCAATCACCAGCGGGCTTCCTGAACGAGCGGCCAGCAGCGTACCCGGATCGCGGGAATCCATGATCACGGTGCCATAAGCGCCGCGCAGCTGCGGGATAGCCCGCAGAACCGCATCACGCAGAGTACCGCCCTGTTCCAGCTCCCAGTGAACCAGGTGCGCAATAACCTCCGTGTCAGTCTCGGAGGCGAAAACGTAGCCCCTCGACTGCAACAGCTCGCGCAGCGGCTCATGGTTTTCGATAATCCCGTTATGCACCACCACAATATGGTCAGAAACATGCGGATGCGCGTTACCTTCAGACGGTTCGCCGTGCGTCGCCCAACGGGTATGGGCAATCCCGGTACCGCCGTGCAACGGATGTTCTTCCAGCGCCTGGGCCAGCATCTGTACTTTCCCGAGGCGGCGAACGCGGTTCATATGACCTTCGTTATCGACGACGGCCAGACCGGCGGAGTCATAACCGCGGTATTCCAGACGACGTAAACCTTCGAGAAGGATTTCAGCAATATCACGCTGCGCGACTGCGCCAACAATTCCACACATAGTTTTTAATTCCGATTTTGGCTGTATGCCATACGTTGTCGGTCAACCTGTTTACCCGTACTTTCGGGCGCCCCGAGCCTTGTAGAGAGTGGGGTTATTTTTATGGGTACTGCCGTGGGGGGAGGATTATTTTACCCCCTCACCCCGCTCTTTTCCCCGAAAAGGGCGAAAGAGAAATAGCGTTACTTTTTCTTCACCGGGCGCTGCCAGCCCTGTTTATGAACCTGCGGCACGCGGCTTAACACTAATTCATTATCGGCAACGTTACGCGTGACCGTTGTTCCTGCGGCAATGGTGACCCCCTTGCCGACGGTCACCGGAGCGACCAGCTGGCTGTCTGAGCCAACAAACACGTCATCGCCGATCACCGTTTTATGCTTATTTGCGCCATCATAGTTACAGGTGATGGTGCCCGCGCCGATATTCACGTTATCGCCTATCTCGGCGTCTCCGAGATAGGAGAGATGCCCGGCCTTCGTGCCTTTACCCAGACGCGCCTTTTTAATTTCAACAAAGTTGCCGACGTGCGCGCCTTCGAGAAGCTCAGCGCCTGGGCGCAGCCGCGCGAACGGCCCAATGGTACAGGCGGCTGCCAGATGAGCATCCTCTACCACGGTATAGGGGCTGATCTCGCAATCATCACCAATGGTGCTGTTCTTGATGACGCAGCCGGTGCCAATCTTTACCCGATCCCCCAGCACCACGTCACCTTCGAAGATAACGTTAGTATCAATTTCGACATCGCGCCCGTGTTTCAGCACGCCGCGCAGATCAAAACGCGCCGGATCGCGCAGCATAACGCCCGCGAGCAGCAGTTCTTCAGCCTTTTCAGACTGCCAGACGCGCTCAAGCCGGGAGAGCTGCAGGCGGTTATTCACGCCTTCCACTTCGCTTAGACGCTGAGGATGAACAGCGGCAATTTCACGACCTTCTTCATAGGCCATGGCGATAATATCGGTGATGTAGTATTCACCCTGAACGTTGTTGTTGGTGAGCTTAGCCAGCCAGCGTTTAAGATCCGCGCCATTGGCGACCAGAATCCCGGTATTAATTTCCTGAATCCGGCGCTGCTCGTCGCTGGCGTCCTTATGCTCGACAATGCCCGTCACCGCGCCGTTATCGCGCGTAATGCGGCCGTAGCCGGTCGGATCGTCAAGCTTCACCGTCAACAGACCGATGCCGCCCTGCGGTTTCGCTTCCCGCAGACGCTTCAATGTTTCGACGGAAATGAGCGGCACGTCGCCGTACAGCATCAGGATATCTTCATTATCGCTGAAGAACGGCGCCGCCTGCTGCATGGCGTGGCCGGTACCTAGCTGTTCGGCCTGCAGGACCCAGTTGAGGTTATCTTCGTGCAGCGTCTGGCGAAGCAGATCGCCGCCGTGCCCGTACACCAGATGTACGGCGGAAGCGCCTAATTCTTTAGCTGCATCAATAACATGCTGCACCATTGGCTTCCCGGCCAGCGAATGCAACACCTTAGGAAGATCGGAATACATGCGGGTACCTTTGCCAGCGGCAAGAATAACCACGCTCATCGGACTGTTTGACATACGCATCCTGACTGCTGTTGGAACGAAAAGTAAAAGCCTTTCACGTTGAAATATCTACATATTTTTCATCATGAAACGAGACGAAGATAAAATGCACAAGCGTAACGCTATACACCATTTTAGGTGGGTATTTTTAGTCAGCGCAAACCCGTTTAGCGCAAAAAAAGCATTTTAATGAGTGGCAATGCCGGCTATCCCTCTGCTTTTGCTGTTTTTTTGGCGGGTAAATAAAGAAAACCCATAAAATAAAACACAGTTTTAATATTCATTAATTGTGACGTAATAAATAGAAACACCATTTCATTTTCCTGATAATGCCGGTTAATAATTACCCAGGAGAAAAGAATGAATAACAAAATACCTTTGGCATTAACCCTTTGCAGTACGATGATCGCGCTACCGCTGCAGGCCAACGATGGTCATCAGTGGCGGGCAATCGCCTTTGGGCAATCTACCGACAGCAATTTTTCCTCGAATGTTCTGCCGGAAAAAATTGGCGTCAACGATGTCACCATCGCCGGAAAAAAACTGACGCCGCAGGACGTCGCCGACCTCAGCCAGCCCATTACCATCGAGAGCCGGGGAGGTAAAATAGCCAATTCTCACGACGGACTGACCTTCTTTTACACCCGGCTACCGACCAGCCAGAATTTTATCCTGCAGGCTACGGTGACCGTCAATCAGTTTGGCCCGGAAAATGGCGCGCGTCCTGCGGCACAGGAAGGTGCGGGACTGCTGGTCCGCGATGTAATAGGAGTTCCGCGTCAACAGCCGCTGAAGGTCGGCTACGAAGAGTTTCCGGCGGCATCCAATATGGTGATGAATGCCATTATGACGCAGGATAAAAAAGATGGCTCACATATCAAATTGCAGACTATCAGCCGGGAAGGGATAACCCAACCGTGGGGCAATGCGGGCGCATCAATAAAGCGTCAGAGCTATAAAGAGAAAATCGATATCCAGCAAACGCCGACGTTCCAGCTCAGACTGGAACGCACCAACGACGGGTTTATTACCTCATGGGCAGCAACGGGCAGTAATGAATGGGTAAGCCAGCAGGTTCCTCACGCCGATCTGGTTGCCCGGCAGGATAAAGAACATTACTACGTCGGCTTCTTCGCCTCACGTAATGCAAAAATCACCGTCAGCAACGCCTCGCTCACCACCTCAGCGGCACATACGGTTCCCTCCGCGCCGTATGTCGCTAAAGGCTGGCCGCCGGTTATGCAAATTGCTTCGGGAACAGTAAGCCAGAGCAAAGCTTACATCCTACAGGCGCGCACCAACAGCGATGGGCGCATCACCGTTCGTCAGGATGAAGTGGTGATCGGGCAGGATAAAACCGTGAAGGCCGGGGAAATGTTTACCCAGCCTGCCGTACTGAAAGATAAAAGCACGTTCGAAATCCGCTTCACTACGGCCACCGGCGCGGAAACGCTGACCCAGACGCTGACGGTTGAACAGAGTCCCCAAGTGACAGGCAATACGCTCTACGCCGCGCCAGAGGGACAACCTCAGGCAAAAGGGACGGCGGACTCGCCGCTGGATTTCGTCTCCGCTATCAAACTCGTCCCGCCCGGCGGGCAAATTGTATTAGCCGCCGGAGATTACCCGCAAACGGCCATTCCTGTCAGCGCCAGCGGCCTGAAGGACAAAATCAAAACGCTAAAAGCCGACGGAAAAGCGGTGATTCACGGGCTGCTGCTGGATGCCAGCTACTGGCATATCGATGGGATTGAGATTACGGACAAGAGCCTGCGCGTACAGGGCAGCCATAACCTGATCGAGAACGTCACCGCGTATCGTAACGATGATACCGGCATTCAAATTTCCTCTCCGGCGGATGTTGGACGCCCGCTGTGGGCCAGCTTTAACCGGGTAGTGAATTCTGAATCCTTTAGTAACGAGGATCCGGGCAAAATTAACGCCGACGGCTTCGCGGTGAAAATGCGCGTAGGAGAGGGTAACCGGCTGGAGGGCTGTTACTCGCACGATAATATCGACGACGGTTTCGACCTGTTTAATAAAATTGAGGACGGTGCAAACGGCGTTGTGGTGATCGAGAACTCTATTGCCCGCAATAATACCAGTAACGGGTTTAAGCTCGGTGGGGAAGGGCAGCCGGTCGCCCACGAGGTACGTAACAGCATCGCCATCGATAACCATCTGGACGGTTTTACCGACAACTTTAACCCCGGCAAGCTGGTGGTGGTTAACAACGTCGCGGTAGATAACCAGCGCTTTAACTACCTGTTCCGCCCGAGTCCGTACGGTGCGCCGGAAACGCAGGGCACCTTCAGCGAGAACCTTTCCCTGCGCAGCCAGCCTGGGAAATATGACGATGCCGTTGTCGGGAATATTGACGATAGCAACTATTTTATCCACGGCGGCAGAAGCATCAACGCCCAGGGAAAACGCATTAACAGCGCCGATTATCAGACGCTGGCGCTGCCGGACCCGCTGACGCGTGAGGCCGACGGCAGCTTCAACACCGGTAACTTCCTCAGCCGCGACTAACCCGCTATGCGTGAAAAACATAAAGGTCGCCCTGGGGCGACCTTTTCACTTTCTGTCTGCTTCACACCGCATGTGTTGTCGTTTTAGTTAGCGGTACAGCGCAAAAACAGTCTGGAAAGTTGACTTCTTAGTGGTTGAACGTACCGAAGGTTACGTTCATAGCACTGAAGAAAGCGACGATTTTATTAAGCAGTTTCATGATCTCTTCCTGGATAGCGATTACGTTTTTGATGAATTTTTTTGTGACTAACATCACAAAAACAAGTCTACGCTTCATCTTTTAAACGATCAACAAAAATGAGATATGCATCACAAAATTTTTAAACCCGCTTTTTAGTTTTGTTTTTTCTGAAACGAAGCCATAAAAAAAGCCAGCCTGGAAACCAGACTGGCTTTTAGCGTTCAAGCCGGTGTTACATCGCTTTTTTGGTCAACTCGATAACGCGCAGTTTAGCGATCGCTTTGGCCAGTTCCGCAGACGCCTGAGCGTAGTCCACGTCACCATGAGAGCTCTTAATGTGCTCTTCAGCCTTACGTTTCGCTTCCAGGGCTCGCGCTTCGTCGAGATCCTGGCCACGAATTGCCGTATCAGCCAGAACGGTCGTGCTACCCGGCTGCACTTCAAGAATGCCGCCTGACAGGTAGATAAATTCTTCGTGACCGTGCTGCTTAACGATGCGAATCATACCAGGCTTAATGGCGGTGAGCAGCGGCGCGTGCCCCGGGTAAATACCCAGTTCACCTTCGCTACCCGTTACCTGGATTTTCTCGACCAGACCAGAGAACATTTGTTTCTCTGCGCTGACGACGTCCAGGTGGTAAGTCATTGCCATATCACCCTCCGATTAAGGCGTTAAAGTTTTTTGGCTTTTTCCACGGCTTCGTCGATAGAACCGACCATGTAGAACGCCTGCTCCGGCAGGTGATCGTATTCGCCTTCCATGATGCCTTTAAAGCCACGGATGGTGTCTTTCAGGGAGACGTATTTGCCCGGAGAACCGGTAAATACTTCTGCCACGAAGAACGGCTGGGACAGGAAGCGCTGAATCTTACGCGCGCGAGCTACCACCAGCTTATCTTCTTCAGACAGTTCATCCATACCCAGGATGGCGATGATGTCTTTCAGTTCCTGATAACGCTGCAGGATGGACTGAACGCCACGAGCGGTGTCGTAGTGCTCCTGACCAACAACCAGCGGATCCAGCTGACGGCTGGTGGAGTCCAGCGGGTCAACTGCCGGATAGATACCCAGAGAAGCGATCTGACGGCTCAGTACCACGGTTGCGTCAAGGTGCGCAAAGGTGGTGGCTGGAGACGGGTCAGTCAAGTCATCCGCGGGTACGTATACCGCCTGTACGGAAGTGATAGAGCCGGTTTTGGTGGAGGTGATACGTTCCTGCAGAACGCCCATCTCTTCCGCCAGAGTCGGCTGGTAACCTACCGCTGAAGGCATACGGCCCAGCAGTGCGGATACTTCAGTACCGGCCAGGGTGTAACGATAGATGTTATCGACGAACAGCAGAACGTCACGACCTTCGTCACGGAACTTCTCAGCCATGGTCAGGCCGGTCAGCGCAACGCGCAGACGGTTTCCCGGCGGCTCGTTCATCTGGCCATACACCAGGGATACTTTATCGATAACGTTGGAGTCGGTCATTTCGTGGTAGAAGTCGTTACCCTCACGAGTACGTTCACCTACGCCCGCAAACACGGAGTAACCGGAGTGCTCGATCGCGATGTTACGGATCAGCTCCATCATGTTTACGGTTTTACCTACACCCGCACCACCGAACAGACCAACTTTACCGCCCTTCGCAAACGGACACATCAGGTCGATAACTTTGATGCCGGTTTCCAGCAGTTCCTGAGAGTTTGACAACTCTTCGTAGGAAGGTGCTGCGCGGTGGATAGCCCAACGCTCTTCTTCACCGATGTCGCCTTTCATGTCTACCGGTTGGCCCAGTACGTTCATGATACGACCCAGCGTTGCTTTACCTACCGGGACTTCGATCGGATGCTCGAGGTCTTTTACTTCCAGACCGCGACGCAGACCGTCGGAAGAACCCATGGCGATGGTACGAACAATACCGCCGCCGAGCTGCTGCTGAACTTCCAGCACCAGATTCTCACTACCATTTTGTACCTCAAGAGCCTCGTACACGCGCGGTACGGCATCCTGAGGGAATTCGACGTCGACCACGGCGCCGATTACCTGGACAATTTTTCCAGTAGCCATCTTGAATCCTCTACGAATTAACCTGGTTATACCGCGGATGCTCCACCGACGATCTCGGTGAGTTCCTGAGTAATGCTGGCCTGACGAGCTTTGTTGTATACCAACTGCAGCTCTTTAATCAGGCTGCCGCCATTGTCGGTCGCGGCTTTCATCGCCACCATACGTGCGGCCTGCTCGCTGGCCAGGTTTTCTACCACGCCCTGATAAACCTGAGATTCCACATAACGGCGCAGCAGGGTATCCAGCAGCGCTTTCGGATCGGGTTCATACAGGTAATCCCAGGATTTACGCTTCAACTCACCATCTTCTGAAGCCGGTAACGGCAGCAGCTGAGTGATGGTTGGAACCTGAGACATGGTGTTAATAAATTTGTTGCTGACAATATACAGCTTGTCCAGACGGCCTTCATCGTAGGCCTGCAACATCACTTTTACCGGACCAATCAGTTCGGACAGGGATGGGTTATCCCCCATACCCGTCACCTGGGCGACAACATTACCGCTAACGGAATTAAAGAACGACACGCCCTTGGAGCCGATCATTGCGAGTTCGCACTGAACGCCTTTATCGGACCATGCTTTCATTTCCGCCAGCAGCTTTTTGAACAGGTTAATGTTCAAGCCACCGCACAGACCACGGTCGGTAGACACCACCAGGTAGCCCACGCGTTTAACGTCGCGTTCTTCCAGGTAAGGGTGCTTATATTCCAGATTACCGTTCGCAAGGTGACCGATCACTTTGCGCATCGTATCTGCATAAGGACGGCTGGCCGCCATACGCTCCTGCGATTTACGCATTTTGGAAGCGGCGACCATTTCCATCGCTTTAGTGATCTTTTGCGTGTTCTGGACGCTTGCGATCTTACTACGTATCTCTTTTGCGCCGGCCATGAGCTTCTCCTCAATGCCTTGCGGCCTGCCCTAGAGCAAGCCGCCAGACTTTACCAGGATTGGGTTGCTTTGAAGGAATCGAGGATGCCTTTCAGCTTGCCTTCGATTTCGTCGTTATAGCCACCGGACTGGTTGATCTCTTGCATCAACGGAGCGTGATCACGGTCGACGTAAGCCAGCAGAGCGGCTTCAAAGCTACCGATTTTCGACAGCTCGACATCCGCCAGATAACCACGTTCTGCCGCGAACAGAACCAGAGACTGCTGCGCAACGGACATCGGCGCATACTGTTTCTGTTTCAGCAGTTCGGTCACTTTCTGACCGTGGTCCAGCTGCTTACGGGTTGCATCATCAAGGTCAGAGGCAAACTGGGAGAACGCCGCCAGTTCGCGATACTGTGCCAGAGCGGTACGAATACCACCGGACAGTTTCTTCATGATCTTGGTCTGAGCTGCACCACCAACACGGGATACGGAGATACCCGGGTTAACCGCAGGACGAATACCGGAGTTAAACAGGTTGGTTTCCAGGAAGATCTGACCATCGGTAATGGAAATTACGTTGGTCGGAACGAACGCAGAAACGTCACCCGCCTGGGTTTCGATAATCGGCAGCGCAGTCAGAGAACCGGTTTTACCCTTCACTTCACCTTTGGTGAAAGCTTCAACGTATTCGACGTTAACACGTGCAGCACGCTCCAGCAGACGAGAGTGGAGGTAGAAAACGTCGCCCGGGAATGCTTCACGTCCAGGCGGACGGCGGAGCAGCAGGGAGATCTGACGATAAGCAACGGCCTGTTTAGACAGGTCATCATAAATGATCAGCGCATCTTCACCGCGGTCGCGGAAGTATTCACCCATTGCGCAACCGGCGTACGGCGCCAGGTATTGCAGTGCGGCAGATTCAGATGCGGTTGCAACCACAACGATGGTGTTAGCCAGCGCGCCGTGTTCTTCCAGTTTACGTACCACGTTAGAAATCGTGGACGCTTTCTGGCCGATAGCTACGTAGACGCACTTGATGCCGGAATCACGTTGGTTGATGATGGCGTCGATAGCCAGCGCGGTTTTACCGGTCTGACGGTCGCCGATGATCAGTTCACGCTGTCCACGACCGATTGGGATCATGGCATCAACGGATTTATAACCGGTCTGCACCGGCTGATCGACGGACTGACGTTCGATTACGCCCGGCGCGATAGCTTCAACGGCGGAGAAGCCGTCGTGCTCCAGCGGACCTTTACCATCAATCGGTGCACCCAGGGTGTTAACCACACGTCCCAGCAGGCCGCGGCCAACCGGAACTTCAAGGATACGGCCAGTACATTTAACCTTCATACCTTCGGCAAGGTCAGCGTACGGACCCATCACAACTGCACCTACGGAGTCGCGCTCCAGGTTCAGTGCGATAGCGTAACGGTTACCCGGCAGAGCGATCATCTCACCCTGCATACAATCGGCCAGGCCGTGAATGCGGATAACACCGTCACTTACAGAAACGATAGTACCTTCGTTATGAGCCTCGCTCACAACATTGAACTGAGCAATGCGCTGCTTGATCAGTTCGCTGATTTCGGTGGAATTCAGTTGCATGCTCCAGTCCCCTTAAGACTGCAAGACGTCTGCAAGGCGTTCAAGACGGCCGCGTACGCTACCATCAATGACCATATCACCCGAACGGATGATTACGCCTGCCATTACAGACTTATCGATTTTGCAATTCAGCTTAACTTTGCGTGACAGACGTTTTTCCATCGCGGCGGTAATTTTCGCAAGCTGTTCGTCACTCATTTGAGCGGCAGAAATAACTTCTACCTCTGCGGTTGCCTCACTGGCAGCGCGCAGGTGAATGAACTGCTCGAGAACATCAGGGAGCGCTTTCAGACGACCATTTTCAGCCATCACCCGGATCAGGTTTTGACCATTTTCGTCCAGTTGCTCACCACAAACCGCGATAAACACATCAGAGAGCGTTTCCGGCGCCAGTGCGCCAGAGAGTAGCTCTGCCATTTCTTCGTTTTTAGTCACTTCAGCAACAAACGCCAGCATATCCTGCCAGCGTTCAACGCTGTTGTGTTCGACGGCAAAGTCAAAAGCTGCTTTGGCGTAGGGGCGAGCTACCGTTACAAATTCAGACATCAGCCCCTCCCTCCTTACAGTTCAGCGACAAGTTTATCCACGATGTCGCTGTTAGCAGCTTCATCCACGGAACGTTCGATGATCTTCTCGGCGCCAGCAACAGCCAGGATAGCAACCTGCTTACGCAGCTCCTCACGGGCACGTTTACGTTCGGCATCGATTTCAGCCTGCGCCTGTGCGACGATTTTGGTGCGTTCCTGTTCTGCTTCCGCTTTTGCTTCATCCAGGATCTGAGAGCGACGCTTGTTCGCCTGCTCGATGATTACCTGGGCTTCCGCTTTCGCTTTTTTCAGCTGGTCGGTCGCGTTGGCCTGTGCAAGGTCCAAATCTTTCTTAGCGCGTTCTGCAGAAGCTAAACCGTCAGAAATTTCTTTCTGGCGCTTTTCGATGGCAGCCATTAAAGGCGGCCATACATACTTCATGCAGAACCATACGAAGATAACAAACGCGATGGCCTGGCCGAGGATTGTTGCGTTCATGTTCACAGCACAATACCTCTTAAAAAATAACTCTGTGGCTTAGGTTTCTTTCGAACAACTTACTACGCGACGGCGAACATCACGTACAGACCCAGACCTACAGCGATCATCGGGATAGCATCCACCAGACCCATAACGATAAAGAACTGAGTACGCAGCAGAGGAATCAGATCCGGTTGACGCGCTGCGCCTTCCAGGAATTTACCCCCGAGGATGCCGATACCGATCGCAGCACCGATTGCCGCCAGACCCATCATCACAGCGGCAGCCATGTACAGCAGATCCATATTCAGGTTTTCCATGACAGTCTCCAGTTTGTTTCAGTTAAAACGTAGTATGTTGGTAAAAATCAATGCTCTTCAGATGCCATCGACAGATAGACGATCGTCAGAACCATGAAGATGAAGGCTTGCAGCGTAATAATCAGGATGTGGAAAATGGCCCATGGCACATTCAGAATCCACTGTGACCACCACGGCAACAGGCCAGCAATCAGAATGAAAATCAGCTCACCGGCATACATGTTGCCGAACAGTCGCAGACCCAGTGATACAGGTTTTGACAGCAGGCTTACCCCTTCAAGGATTAAGTTGACAGGAATGAACGCCCAGTGATTGAACGGCTGCAGGGTCAGTTCTTTAACGAACCCGCCCACGCCTTTCATTTTGATGCTGTAGAAAAGAATCAGGATAAATACGCCAAGCGCCATCGACAGGGTGATGTTAACGTCAGCTGACGGCACCACGCGCAGAGCAGGCAGACCGAGAACGTGTTCGCCGATCCAAGGGATAAAGTCGATAGGCAGCAGATCCATCAGGTTCATCAGGAATACCCAGACGAACACGGTGAGGGCCAGCGGAGCAATGACCTTGCTCTTGCCGTGATACATATCTTTGACGCTGCCATGGACGAAGCCGATGATCATCTCAATGAAGGTCTGGAATTTACCAGGTACGCCGGTTGTCGCCTTTTTAGCCACGCTGCGGAACATAAACAGGAATAACAGACCGAGCACCACTGAGAAAAACATGGAGTCAATGTTGAGCGTCCAGAAGGTGGCCGGGGGGTTGTGCGGATCCACCAGCGAGAATGTACGCAGGTCCAGCTGAAGGTTGTTCAGATGGTGGCCTATGTAATCCTGCGGCGTCATATTTTCTGAAGCCATGATGCCTTTTACCCTTTGTTGTTAATTACAGCTGGCGCCAGAACTTGTACCACCAGCACCAAAACCCACGTCACTATCAGCGGCAAAAATACCACTTTCAAAACCGCCAGCGCCACCGCCAGAAAGGCGAAGGTCAGCAACACCTTGAAGGCTTCACCAATGGCGAAGGACCAGGCCACTCGGCCTTTAGCTGGTGTATGCGCCTGATGACGCCAGGCAAAAATCATAAATATCATGTTTGGCAAAAGAACCGCCAAACCTCCACTCACCGCGGAGATGCCCCAGAAAGGGTCTTTGAGGCTGAACAGCAGTCCACTTGCTATTACTGCCAGTAACTGAATAAACAGAAGCTTACGAGCAACGTTTCGACTCAAGAGCGACACTGACATCACGTTTTTACTCCTGCTCCCTTCGAGGTATGTCGCGTGTCGTATAAAACGTCCTTTAAGACGAAGAGTCAAGCATCAAAAAGCGGACAAATTATACGGTGACGCCTCGTGATTTCAAACAATAAGTAGCAAAATAGTGAATAAATGTTTAATTATTTTCCGACAGACAACTTTTCATGCATTTCACCGATCTGTGAGCCGTCATGCAAAACTGCAAATACCGCGAAAAATCGGCAATTAAAGCGTGCATCAGATCACATAATAAACATTTTTCGCGAAATCGAATTAATTCTGTACATAAAACTCAATTTTTTATCCGTTTGATATTCAACATAAAAACCAGGTATTCTTTCTAAAACAATCCCATATACAATAAAAACCTTTTATTGACATTCATAATAAAAATTTAACATCAGTATGAAGTGCAAGCAGCGAGATTTTTAGCGTACTGATATTTTCAATGTTGACTATTCTGTTGGTAAAGCAACAGGGCAAAGTTAACGGAAAGAAAACCCCTGGTAACCCCAGGGTTAAAGACAGTCCGATAATACCCTGCCGTGACTTTTATTTTTGTAACATCCACGGACCGTGTTTTTTTCACATTTTTTGATAAAAATTAAATCATTTTTGGCTGAATCACCACAAGGTGACGCTCCCCTTCCAGCTGAGGCACATGCAGTTCGACAACTTCCTTAATGACGACCCCTTCCGGCAGATTTGCCATTTCATCTTCCTGCGCTAAGCCCTTGAGCGCATAAAAGTGACCGTTCTCTGCAGGTAAATGATGGCACCAGCTCACCATGTCATTCAGCGACGCAAATGCGCGGCTAATCACGCCGTCAAACGGCGGCTCTGCCGGGAACTCTTCCACACGGCTTTGTACCGGGGTGACGTTATCCAGTTTGAGCTCATGCTGGACTTGCCGAAGGAAACGTACTCGCTTGCCCAGACTGTCCAGCAGGGTGAAGTGGGATTCAGGACGCACGATAGCCAGCGGGATCCCCGGCAGCCCAGGCCCCGTACCGACATCGATAAAACGCGTTCCTTTAAGGTATGGCGCAACAACAATGCTGTCGAGGATGTGGCGTACCAGCATCGCGTCAGGATCGCGAACCGAGGTCAGGTTATAGGCCTTATTCCACTTATCCAGCATGCCAACGTAGGCGACAAGCTGGTTTTTCTGGTGATCGGTAAGTGAAATACCTGCTTCATCAAGCAGACGAGAAAGTTTGTTGAGCACGATCTTTACCTGTTTAAAAACAATGAGCCCGGAGGCGATACGCTTACCGGGCTGAGAAATTGACCTGACGGATATCTGATGCGCTATTCGCCCATGTATCGTTCAGTGGAATATCAGGCGCTACGGCGCAGCATTCCCTGCTTTTTTAACCACACCAGCAAAATCGAGATTGCCGCAGGCGTAATGCCGGAAATACGCGATGCCTGCCCTATCGAAGACGGCTTATGGTCGTTCAACTTGGCAATGACCTCGTTCGACAGCCCATTCACCTGGCGATAATCAAGCGTAGCAGGCAGCAACGTGTTCTCGTTGCGCTGTTGTTTCTCGATTTCATCCTGCTGGCGCGCGATGTAGCCTTCGTATTTTACCTGAATTTCGACCTGTTCAGCCGCTTGCTTGTCCTCAAGACCCGGCGAGAACGGCGTCATCTGCACCAGCTGTTCGTAGGTCATTTCCGGACGACGGAGCAAATCTTCACCGTTAGCTTCACGGGACAAAGGCGCCGTCAGTCGAGCATTCACTTCCGCAGCGCTTTCCGCCAGCGGATTAACCCAGCTGGTTTTCAGACGCTGACGTTCACGTTCAATGCTCTCAAGCTTCTCGTTGAAACGCGCCCAGCGTTCGTCATCCACCAGACCCAGTTCACGACCTTGTTCGGTCAGGCGCAGATCGGCGTTGTCTTCACGCAGCATCAGGCGGTATTCCGCACGAGAGGTAAACATGCGGTACGGTTCTTTGGTACCGAGAGTACACAGATCGTCTACCAGGACGCCAAGGTAAGCCTGAGAGCGGCCAGGCGCCCACCCCTCTTTCTCGGCGGAGAAACGAGCGGCGTTCAGGCCTGCCAGCAGGCCCTGAGCGGCGGCTTCTTCATAACCGGTGGTGCCGTTAATCTGGCCGGCAAAGAACAGGCCATGAATAAATTTACTTTCCAGCGTCGGTTTCAGGTCGCGCGGGTCAAAGAAATCGTACTCAATAGCGTAGCCAGGACGAACGATTTTTGCATTTTCCATCCCCTGCATTGAGCGGACGATTTGCATCTGGACATCGAACGGCAGGCTGGTGGAGATGCCATTTGGATAAATTTCGTTGGACGTCAGGCCTTCCGGCTCGAGGAAAATTTGATGCTGGTTACGATCGGCAAAGCGCATGACCTTGTCTTCGATCGAAGGACAGTAGCGGGGACCGATCCCTTCAATCACGCCGGCATACATCGGGCTGCGATCGAGGTTATTACGGATCACGTCATGCGTTTTCTCGTTGGTATGCGTGACGTAGCACGGCACCTGACGCGGATGCTGCGAAGCATCTCCCATAAACGAGAAGACCGGCATCGGATTATCGCCGTGCTGCTGTGCCAGAACGCTGAAATCAATCGTCCTCGCATCGATACGCGGCGGGGTACCGGTTTTCAGGCGGCTGACGCGCAGCGGCAGTTCACGCAAGCGGCGGGACAGCGGGATCGACGGAGGATCGCCTGCACGACCGCCGCTGTAGTTATCCAGACCGATATGGATCTTACCGTCGAGAAAGGTTCCGACGGTCAGTACCACCGCTTTGGCGCGGAATTTAAGCCCCATCTGGGTGACGGCGCCAACAACACGATCGTTTTCGACAATCAGATCTTCCACCGCCTGCTGGAAGATCATTAAATTAGGCTGGTTTTCCAGCGCGGTACGTACGGCCTGCCGGTACAGCACACGGTCTGCCTGAGCGCGAGTTGCCCGTACGGCCGGGCCTTTGCTGGCGTTTAGTATCCTAAACTGGATGCCAGCGTGGTCAATTGCCTTCGCCATCAGGCCGCCAAGCGCATCCACTTCTTTTACCAGGTGTCCTTTCCCAATGCCGCCAATCGCCGGGTTGCAGCTCATCTGCCCCAGAGTGTCGATATTGTGTGTCAAAAGCAGAGTCTGTTGACCCATTCGCGCTGCGGCCATCGCGGCCTCAGTGCCTGCATGACCCCCGCCAATGATGATGACGTCAAAAGGATCCTGATAAAACATGGTGGTATGCCTCGCATAAAGCGGTTTGAAAATAGAGTGAAGCCCGGGCCGTGGATTCTACTCAACTTTAGCCTTTCGAGAAAGCGCCGGGATCCTGAGTATTAAAAAGAAGATCTTTTATTTAGAGATCTGTTTTATTGTGATCTCTTATTAGGATCGGCTTGTCTTGTGGATAAGTCAGATCCGCGATTTAAGATCAAACGCTTAAGAAGGATCGCTTTCTGTGAATGATCGGTGATCCTGGTCCGTATAAGCTGGGATCAAAATGAAGGGTTATACACAGCACAAAAATCAGTCAAGGGTTATACTTTGGATAACTACCGGTTGATCCAAGCTTTTAAGCATAGTTATCCACAGAAGAAAGTATGATCTTTACAATTCTCAGAGCAAGTTTTTCCAGGATCCCAGCCAAATCTCGGCCGGATCTTCCGGAATTTCATGTTCGAGAACGTTAATTTTTAGCGTTTCACCGATCTGTTTTGCCCCGCAGGCGTTGAGCGCCGTCTCGAGCTTATCAATTGCTCCGCAGAAGGTATCGTATTCACGGCTACCGATGCCGACTGCGCCAAAACGGACCGCAGAGAGGTCGACCTGCTTCTCCTGAAGCGCTTCATAGAAAGGCAGAAGATTATCGGGAATGTCCCCGGCGCCATGCGTCGAAGAGATAACCAGCCAGATCCCTTCCGCCTGCAGATCGTCGATCAGCGGGCCGTGCTGAATAGTCGTGCTGTGTCCAGCCTCTTCCAGCTTTTCCGCCAGATGTTCTGATACATATTCTGCGCTACCCAGCGTACTGCCGCTGATAAGAGTTATCTCTGCCATGATCGCCCGCTCCACTATTCAGAGTGGCGTATTGTACGCTGTGAGCGAGCTGGGATCTACCTGTGGAAAAATGTGGGATTAAAAAGCCCGATTCACGGGCGGATGGTACGCATAATCGGGTTTTGCAGGACGATCAGCGTTTCAGTGGACTGAATTTCATCAATTGTTTGGATCTTGTTGATAAGTACATGCTGGAGCGCATCAATCGATCGGCACATCACCTTTATAAAGATGCTGTAGTGTCCGGTGGTGTAATAGGCTTCAGTAACCTCATCCAGGCTGTTTAGCCTGGCCAGCGCGGAGGGGTAGTCTTTCGCGCTCTTCAGAATGATGCCGATAAAACATCCTACATCGTAACCCAGCTGCTTGGGGCTGACGTCGATGCGTGCGCCGGTAATAATTCCGGCCTGCTTCATTTTCTCTACCCGCACGTGAATGGTCCCCGGGCTGACGCCAAACTGTTTTGCCAGTTCAGCATAGGCGGTGCGCGCGTTGGCCATTAAGGCCTCAAGAATGCCGCGGTCCAGATTGTCGATCTGATAATTTTCCATAGGTTTTTCTTATGAAGTTTGACGAATATTTCTATTTTAGCCTCAAATTTTAATGAATCAAAATCGATGCAGGCTTTTTGTTGTTGGATTATTGAATTGCAGCGCTGTTTTGTTGCTTAATCAATGGCAACAGGACGCAGGAGTTATAAAAAATGAAAACCGCATACATCGCAAAACAACGCCAGATTAGTTTCGTTAAGTCACACTTTTCCCGCCAGCTTGAAGAGAAGCTCGGCCTGATCGAAGTCCAGGCGCCGATCTTAAGCCGCGTGGGCGATGGGACCCAGGATAACCTCTCTGGTTGCGAAAAAGCGGTTCAGGTTAAAGTGAAAACACTGCCAGACGCCCAGTTCGAAGTGGTTCATTCACTGGCGAAGTGGAAACGTCAAACCCTGGGACAACACGACTTCAGCGCGGGCGAAGGGCTGTACACGCACATGAAGGCCCTTCGCCCCGATGAAGACCGATTAACTCCCATCCATTCCGTTTACGTTGACCAGTGGGACTGGGAGCGCGTAATGGGCGACGGAGAGCGCCACAGCGGCACGCTGAAAGCAACCGTTGAAGCGATCTATGCCGGGATCAAAGCGACCGAAGACGCCGTCAGTAAAGAATTTGGCCTTACGCCTTTCTTGCCGGAGACGATCCAGTTTGTTCACAGCGAGGAGCTTTTAAGCCGCTATCCGGATCTTGATGCCAAGGGCCGCGAGCGGGCGATCGCGAAAGAGCTGGGCGCGGTATTCCTGATCGGTATCGGCGGCAAGCTTTCCGATGGCCAGCGTCACGACGTTCGCGCGCCGGATTACGATGACTGGAGCACGCCTGCCGCTGAAGGCTATGCCGGTCTGAACGGTGATATTCTGGTGTGGAACCCGGTGCTTGAAGATGCATTCGAGCTCTCTTCAATGGGGATCCGCGTCGATGCCGAAGCGCTGAAGCGTCAGCTCGCGATGACCGGCGACGAAGATCGCCTGCAGCTGGAATGGCACCAGGCGCTGCTGCGCGGAGAGATGCCGCAGACGATTGGCGGCGGCATTGGCCAGTCTCGCCTGACGATGCTGCTGCTGCAGCTTGAGCATATCGGCCAGGTGCAGTGCGGCGTGTGGCCAACCCAGGTTCGTCAGAGCATTGCTGCGCTTCTTTAATCAGTGATTAACGCCGCCAGCGTCTCAGCAGGCGGCTACGCAACCCGGTATCAAAGCGCCAGATATGATCGAATACGCGCATAATGCCGGGCTTGCCGTGTACCGACATCGCCACCGCATGAAAACGATGTTGATGTTTATGCTGTAGCTCTCCCACCTTATTGATCACCTCATCCGGCAAGCGCTGGGCGATAAAATCAGAAATCACCACCGCATCAGCATCGACCCACTGCGGATTCTGCATACGCTCAATCACCGCCCGGAAGCAGCTGGCCAGATCGGTGCCGCCGCGAAAGCGCTGGCTCAAGAAACGAATCGCCTGTTCCAGCCCCTGCGGGCCGGTGAGTTCGTAGTGCACCACTTCGCTGGAAAACAGCATAATGAAGCAGCGGCGGTTATCCGCCAGAGCGACCCGCATCAGCGCCAGACAAAACGCCTTGGCGCACTGTTCATTGAAACCGCCCATTGAGCCGGAAGTATCGACGCAGACGATAAACGGCCCGCGCGGCTGTTCATCAACGTCCTGGCGCGTTACCGGCCGTTCGGTGATCTTTTCCTTCCACGCATCGCCATGTAGTCGATAGGTCAGCAGCTGCTTTTCAACCAGCTTGCGGTAGAACTCAAACTCCAGCTCGGTGATGCCGAGGGTAGCCAGCTCAGGCGGCAGCAGACGTAGAATATCGTCGCTCTGCTGAAGACCGTCGACCTGCTCCGGTACGGTAGCCGGTTCGCGCACCAGGCTGCGGAAGGTCTCCATCGGCGCATCTTTTTTCGGCACCGCTTTCGCTTCACGCGAGCGCCCCAGCTGTTCGGCGAGCTGCATGAGTTCAGGTTGTTGGCTTAAAAAGTCCCCGTAGCGAACGATCAGCTGGTAATCGCCTCGCTTCAGTTCTCCGGCGCTCATGTCCCACAGGTGTCCCGCCGCATTATCATTCTCCACCAGCACGGGCTCGAGCTGGCCGCTGAGGGTCATGCGCTCCTGAACTTCGCTCAGAAGCTGATCGCGCTCTTCATCCAGCAGCTGCTGATTAAGAGAGGTTGCCTGCACCACCAGGCTCAGACGCCAGCGCTGAAGGAATAACGTGTGCAGCGCCGGCGTAAAGGTGCTGTTGTTGTCCACCAGCTGCTGCGCCTGGCTGGCAAAAGGGGAGTGCAGCTTATGCAGCTGGCTCAGAATTTGCGGCAGCTGGACGATAAACTGCGAGGTGGAAAGCCGCTGTGATTGCTGATAGCACTGAACTTCCGCATCCAGCTCGGGCGGGACGTTGGTCTCTTTTAGTCGCGATCTGACCGCTTCCCGCCAGCGAGGAATGTCGGCGGCGATAATATTTTTGAGCCGCGGAAATTTTTCAAAGAATACCGCGAGTTGAGGCGCTGCCAGCAGGGCCAGCAGCATCTCATCGATCATGCCCTCTTCGCCGACTGCCAGCATGACATTCAGCATGTCCAGCGTCATGACTGGCGGGCCTGTTTAATCTGCGTTCCCACGTCCTGCAGGCTGGCTTCAATGCGCCCCAGCCACTCGCCGGGAATAAACAGACATTTTTGCTGTTCGCTGAAGCGGTTATGTTGCTGATGCCATTCGTCGTCCAGCGCCTCCAACTGTTGCCTGATTTCTGCCGGCATATTTTCCCGTGATTCGCTACCGGGCAGGGAGAGTCGCGACCCCTGCAGGCTCACATCGCGCACGACCAGATGCTGGCTGGTATCGACATCCATATTCAGCTGCTGGGCAAAACCAATGCCGTTGAGCTTGCCGCGGATCTCACCCCCTTTCTCCAGCCAGTGAGCAAGCTCTTCACGAACAAACGTAATATGAATCACTTCCAGGTCGTGCAGTTTTAGCGGCTGCTGGAGAAGCAGCGTTAGCGTGGGGTCCTGCACTTCAGCAGGCAGTTCATAATGAGGTTTACGGCTGAACATCCCGCCGAGACGGGTGACTTTTAGCGCGGTCTTATCGCTTTGCTGCTGTTGAAGCTGAATGCGCCGTTGAATAATCGACCCGAGGCGGGTGAGCATCGCCTGCTGCTGCCAGGCGTGGCTGGTCATTAAGGTCTCAATCTGCACGGACATCAGATTCATCGTCTCAATATTGTGCCACAGGCAATCCTTCAGCAGGATCAGGTCTATTGGCGCAATGGTGTCGCGGCCGCTGAAAAAGGCGCTGGCCTGCAGCAGACGAATGGCTTTTTTCCAGCGACGATCTGAGACGTAAGGCGCGTTTGGCAACGTATCCAGCTGCTGGCGCAGCTGGAAAATCAGTTCAAATACGCTGTCCGGTAGCTTCACGCTGCCGATATCCTGCTGCCATTGCAGAAATTCCTCGTCGCTGACCTGCAAACTCGCCGGGACAGGATTACTGTTCTCGTCCTGCTGGCTTATCAGCATTGAGCGGAAGTTCGTTTTATCCTGTACCTTATCCAGCCATAGGCGGATAAGCATACGATCGTATAAGGCTTCCAGACTGTTGTCTGCCTCCGGGAGCTCGTTCGACGCCGCCACCAGCAGGCGCATGGGGATCTTCTCTTCGGTCGCCCCGTTGCGGAAATGGCGTTCGTTTATCGCCGTCAGCAGCGTATTGAGAATCGCCGGGCCCGCTTTCCAGATCTCATCGAGAAAAACAATTTCAGCTTCCGGAAGATAGCCGGCGGTCAAACGTTCGTAGCGCCCTTCATCTTTCAGCGCCTGAATGGAGAGTGGGCCAAAGACCTCTTCCGGCGTGGAGAAACGGGTCATCAGGTATTCAAATGCGCGAGCCTGCTGGAAGGCGAACTTGAGGCGACGGGCAATCAGGCTTTTGGCGATCCCCGGCGGGCCCAGCAGAAAAACGCTCTCGCCGCTGAGGGCGGCAAGCAGGCAAAGGCGTATTGCGTGGCTGCGTTCGAAGAGTCCTTTTTCCAGCGCGGCGCTGAGCCGGGAAATTCTTTCTGCCAGTAAATGTGATTGAGCCATAATAGAGTTGCGTGCTTTTTAGAATGTCGTTGTTAGGTCGAGTATAGATGTTTGATTAGGGGTGGTAATAGCCTGAAGAATCGATTTATTTTCTTTGAGTCAGGTTAAGATGATGTCAGTTAGGGGTACGATTCAGCAAATAATCGTGCATACTGTGCGCTTTTTGTGGGCCAAGGGACTAGGCACACATTTGTTTTATAAACGAAAAGACTAGTCTATGAGCACTGATAATAAGCAATCGCTGCCGGCAATAACGCTGGCGGCAATCGGCGTGGTATACGGCGATATCGGCACCAGTCCACTGTATACACTTCGTGAATGTCTGTCAGGTCAGTTTGGCTTTGGCGTTGAGCGTGATGCTGTTTTTGGCTTCCTGTCGCTCATTTTTTGGCTATTAATTCTTACCGTTTCACTCAAATACATCACCTTCGTGATGCGGGCAGATAACGCCGGTGAAGGCGGGATCCTGACGTTAATGTCGCTGGCGGGGCGAAACACTTCCGCGCGCGCCACGTCCATCCTGGTGATCCTTGGGCTTATCGGCGGCAGCTTCTTTTATGGCGAGGTGGTCATTACCCCTGCCATCTCGGTGATGTCGGCGATAGAAGGTCTGGAAATTATCGCTCCGGACCTGGATACTTGGGTTGTGCCCATATCCATCATTGTCCTGACGCTGCTATTTGCCATTCAAAAGCACGGTACCAGCATGGTGGGTAAGCTGTTCGCGCCGATTATGCTGATCTGGTTCCTGCTGCTGGCGGTACTGGGCGCGCGCAGTATTTTCGCTAACCCTGAAGTGCTGCAGGCGTTGAACCCTTACTGGGCGGTTCATTTCTTCCTCGAATATAAAACCGTCTCGTTTGTGGCGCTGGGGGCGGTGGTGCTGTCGATTACCGGCGTGGAAGCGCTGTATGCCGACATGGGGCATTTCGGCAAATTGCCGATTCGCCTGGCCTGGTTTTCGGTCGTGCTGCCTTCGCTGGTACTGAACTACTTTGGTCAGGGGGCGCTGCTGCTTAAACATCCGGAAGCGATTAAAAACCCGTTCTTTCTGCTGGCGCCGGAGTGGGCGCTGATCCCAATGCTGATCATTGCCGCCCTGGCGACGGTTATCGCTTCCCAGGCGGTTATCTCCGGCGTCTTCTCTCTGACTCGCCAGGCCGTGCGTCTGGGGTACCTGTCGCCGATGCGTATTATTCACACCTCGGAAATGGAGTCCGGGCAGATTTACATCCCGTTTATCAACTGGCTGCTCTATATCTCGGTGGTCATCGTTATTGTTAACTTTGAGCACTCCTCGAATCTGGCGGCGGCATACGGTATTGCGGTGACGGGAACGATGGTGCTGACCACCATTTTGTTCACGACGGTGGCGCGGCAAAACTGGCACTGGAATAAGTTTATTGTGGCGCTGCTGCTGGTTGCCTTTATGTGCATTGATATCCCGCTCTTCTCCGCGAACCTCGATAAAATCGTCTCCGGCGGCTGGCTGCCTCTGACCCTCGGTCTGGTGATGTTTACCATCATGACCACCTGGAAGAGCGAGCGTTTCCGCCTTCTGCGTCGGATGCATGAGCACGGTAATTCTCTGGAGGCGATGATCTCTTCTCTTGAAAAATCGCCGCCGGTTCGCGTGCCGGGTACCGCTGTTTATATGTCCCGGGCGCTGAACGTGATTCCTTTCGCGCTGTTGCACAACCTGAAGCATAACAAGGTGCTGCACGAGCGGGTGATTTTGCTCACGCTGCGTACCGAAGACGCGCCGTACGTACATAACGTTCGTCGCGTACAGATTGAACAGATATCGCCGTCGTTCTGGCGCGTCGTTGCCAGCTACGGCTGGCGCGAAACGCCGAACGTCGAAGAGGTTTTCCACCGCTGCGGGCTGGAAGGCCTGAGCTGCCGGATGATGGAGACCTCCTTCTTTATGTCGCATGAGTCGTTGATCATCGGCAAGCGGCCGTGGTATCTGCGCCTGCGCGGCAAGCTGTATCTGCTGCTGCAGCGCAACGCCCTGCGGGCGCCGGATCAGTTCGAAATCCCGCCTAACCGGGTTATTGAACTCGGCACCCAGGTTGAGATTTGATTCACTAGGGCACTTCTTAATGAAGGGCTTTTTTGTTTTATCTGCTCGCTTCAGACTTTCTCGCTGCTGCGTTGCGAAACGTTTCGATGACGATCACAATTCTCACATCTGGTGATGGTTTTCTGTTCTCTTATTGCTAATACTTATACCAGCGAAACGTTTCGCTAATGGAGCAAAAGAGAAAATGAAAAAAGGTACCGTCCTCAATGCTGATATCTCGTCGGTCATCTCCCGTCTGGGGCATACCGATACGCTGGTTGTTTGCGACGCTGGTTTACCGGTTCCCCGCAGCAGCGCGCGTATTGATATGGCGTTAACCCACGGGGTTCCCTCCTTTATGCAGGTTCTGGAGGTGGTGACGAGCGAAATGCAGGTTGAAGCGGCTATCCTGGCGGAAGAGATTAAAACCCTTAATCCGCAGCTCCATGCGACGTTGCTCACTCACCTTGAGCAGCTGCAGCAGCACCAGGGAAACACCATTGAAATTCGTTACACCAGTCATGAGCAGTTTAAAAAAGAAACCGCAGACAGTCAGGCGGTGATTCGCAGCGGGGAGTGTTCCCCGTATGCGAACGTTATTCTCTGTGCCGGCGTGACGTTCTGAGGTCGCCGATATGGAAGCCTTATTGCAACTAAAAGGGATCGATAAAGCGTTCCCTGGCGTCAAGGCGCTCTCCGGCGCCTCGCTAAATGTCTATCCAGGCCGCGTGATGGCGCTGGTCGGGGAGAACGGTGCCGGCAAGTCCACCATGATGAAGGTGCTGACCGGTATCTACTCCCGCGATGCCGGTTCGCTGCTGTGGTTGGGGAAAGAGACCACCTTCAACGGACCTAAATCTTCTCAGGAAGCCGGAATCGGCATCATTCACCAGGAACTCAACCTGATCCCCCAGCTGACGATCGCCGAGAATATTTTCCTCGGTCGTGAGTTTGTGAATCGCTTTGGCAAAATTGACTGGAAAACGATGTATGCCGAAGCTGACAAGCTATTGGCAAAGCTGAACTTACGCTTCAACAGCCAAAAGCTGGTGGGCGATTTGTCGATCGGCGATCAGCAGATGGTCGAGATCGCTAAAGTGCTGAGCTTTGAGTCGAAGGTCATCATTATGGATGAGCCCACCGACGCGCTAACCGACACCGAGACCGAATCCCTGTTCCGCGTGATCCGCGAACTGAAATCGCAGGGGCGCGGTATTGTCTATATCTCTCACCGTATGAAAGAGATCTTCGAGATTTGCGATGACGTCACGGTCTTCCGCGATGGGCAGTTTATCGCCGAGCGCGAAGTGGCCAGCCTGGATGAAGATCTGCTGATTGAGATGATGGTCGGCCGCAAGCTGGAGGATCAGTATCCGCATCTGGACAAAGCTCCGGGCGCGGTTCGCCTTAAGGTCGACAACCTGTGTGGATCAGGAGTGGAGAACATCTCCTTTATTCTGCGCCAGGGCGAAATCCTCGGCGTCGCCGGGCTGATGGGCGCCGGACGAACCGAACTGATGAAGGTGCTGTACGGTGCGCTGCCGCGCAGCAGCGGATCGGTTACCCTGGATGGGCATGAGGTCATTACGCGTTCTCCGCAGGATGGCCTGGCCAACGGCATTGTTTATATCTCCGAAGACCGCAAGCGCGATGGTTTAGTGCTCGGCATGTCGGTTAAAGAGAATATGTCGCTCACCGCGCTGCGTTACTTCAGCCGCGGCGGCGGTAGCCTGAAGCATAAAGATGAACAGCAGGCGGTAGGTGATTTTATCCGCCTGTTTAATGTGAAAACGCCGTCGATGGAGCAGGCTATTGGGCTGCTATCGGGCGGTAACCAGCAGAAGGTGGCGATTGCCCGCGGCTTGATGACCCGTCCGAAGGTGCTGATCCTTGATGAACCGACCCGCGGCGTCGACGTCGGGGCGAAGAAAGAGATCTACCAGCTGATTAACCAGTTTAAAGCCGAAGGCCTGAGCATCATTCTGGTCTCTTCGGAGATGCCGGAAGTGCTGGGCATGAGCGATCGCATCATGGTGATGCATGAAGGGCACCTCGGCGGTGAATTCACACGCGAGCAGGCCACCCAGGAAGTATTGATGGCTGCCGCTGTGGGCAAGCTTAACCGTGTGAATCAGGAGTAAAAAAGATGAATAACCCGGCTGTTTCTGGTCGTCGCTACTTCACAAAAGCGTGGCTGATGGAGCAAAAATCGCTGATTGCCCTGCTGGTGCTGATTGCGATTGTCTCGACCATGAGCCCCAACTTTTTTACCGTGAATAACCTGTTCAATATTCTGCAGCAGACTTCAGTTAACGCCATTATGGCGGTTGGGATGACGCTGGTTATCCTGACTTCGGGCATCGACCTGTCCGTCGGCTCCCTGCTGGCGCTGACCGGCGCGGTGGCGGCTTCCATTGTAGGGATTGAGGTCAACGCGCTGGTGGCGGTGGCCGCTGCGCTGGCGTTAGGTGCGGCAATTGGCGCCGTGACCGGCGTAATCGTGGCGAAAGGGCGCGTACAGGCATTTATCGCCACGCTGGTCATGATGTTGCTGCTGCGCGGCGTGACGATGGTGTATACCAACGGCAGCCCGGTAAACACCGGCTTTACCGACAACGCCGATCTGTTTGGCTGGTTCGGGATTGGCCGTCCGCTTGGGATCCCAACGCCGGTGTGGATTATGGCGATCGTCTTCCTGGCCGCCTGGTACATGCTGCACCATACCCGCCTGGGTCGTTATATCTACGCGCTCGGCGGCAACGAAGCGGCAACGCGTCTTTCCGGCATCAGCGTGAATAAAGTTAAAATCATCGTCTATTCTTTGTGCGGCATGCTGGCCTCGCTGGCCGGCATTATTGAGGTCGCGCGTCTCTCTTCCGCGCAGCCGACGGCGGGCACCGGATATGAACTGGATGCGATTGCGGCGGTGGTGCTCGGCGGTACCAGCCTTGCGGGCGGTAAAGGCCGTATTGTCGGGACGCTGATTGGCGCGTTGATCCTTGGCTTTCTGAACAACGGACTGAATTTATTAGGCGTTTCATCCTATTACCAGATGATCGTGAAAGCGGTGGTTATTTTGCTGGCGGTACTGGTAGATAACAAGAAGCAGTAACTGATAACTCTACAGGACATCTTAACTATGAATATGAAAAAACTGGCGACCCTGGTCTCTGCTGTAGCGTTAAGTGCGACCGTAAGCGCAAACGCGATGGCAAAAGACACTATCGCTCTGGTTATCTCAACCCTTAACAACCCGTTCTTTGTCTCGCTGAAGGATGGCGCGCAAAAAGAAGCGGACAAACTGGGCTATAACCTGGTGGTTCTGGACTCGCAGAATAACCCGGCCAAAGAGCTGGCTAACGTGCAGGATTTAACCGTTCGTGGTACCAAACTGCTGCTGATCAACCCAACGGATTCCGATGCGGTGGGTAACGCCGTGAAGCTGGCTAACCAGGCTAAAATTCCGGTTATCACCCTCGACCGTCAGGCGTCAAAAGGCGACGTGGTGAGCCATATCGCGTCTGATAATGTGCTGGGCGGTAAGATGGCCGGTGACTATATCGCGAAGAAAGTCGGTGAAAGCGCGAAGATCATTGAACTACAGGGCATTGCCGGGACGTCCGCGGCGCGCGAGCGTGGAGAAGGTTTCCAGCAGGCCGTTGCTGCGCATAAGTTTAACGTTCTGGCCAGCCAGCCGGCAGATTTTGACCGTACCAAGGGCCTCAACGTCATGCAGAACCTGCTGACGGCGCATCCTGATGTGCAGGCCGTATTCGCCCAAAACGATGAAATGGCGCTGGGCGCGCTGCGTGCCCTGCAAACGGCAGGCAAATCTGATGTGATGGTTGTTGGATTTGACGGCACTCCGGATGGCGAAAAAGCGGTAAATAGTGGCAAACTGGCAGCGACCATCGCCCAGTTACCGGAGCAGATCGGCGTGAAAGGCGTTGAGACAGCCGATAAAGTGCTGAAGGGCGAAAAAGTGGAAACCAGCTATCCGGTTGAGTTGAAACTGGTCATTAAGCAATAATGTGCGATTCGGATCGGCGACGGTCCGAGGGACAACATAATAAAGAAAAGCAGGGCATGGGCCCCCCGCTTGCCGTGGGGGGCGTTAGGGG